>JAQICD010000037.1 GCA_027858715.1 Prolixibacteraceae bacterium | reverse complement strand
TCGCTGAAGGGCATGAACTGCGGACTTCTGGCACTACAACTATATTAAGCTCAACAGATGTACCCGGACATGGTAATTTTATATTAGCATCTTCTATTCCTTATGATTGGCGTAATCCACAAAACATGAATTTATGGCAGGGTGTGATTGCAGATGGATGGCGGTTACCTACCATTGATGAGTTTGAAACTGAGCGTAAAAGTTGGAGCAGTAGCGATGCAGCAGGTGCTTTTGCTTCACCTCTTAAATTGGCTTTAGGTGGTTATCGTTATCATGGCGATGGTTCGTTCTACGGTGTTGGTACGTTCGCTCGTATATGGGCAAGTGACCCGTGGGATTATTACTCTCGTTTTATTTACGTTGCTAATAATATCGCATATATGAGCCAATTCACCCGGGCAAGTGGGAACTCCGTGCGTTTAATTAAAGACGTTTGATTATTTATTTGCTTGACTGTATTGTATTTTTTCATATATTTGCAATGTTATCAGCAAGGACGTACCCGGAGGGGTCTTGGTATCAGCGGCTGGTGATGCACGGAGAATAATATTAAGGTATGTTTTGAAACATACCTTTTTTTTATGCCCGTATGTTGTACAATATAGTTTTTGTAAATGTGGGTTTATAGCTTTGCTTTCATGTTTAACACTTATTCTTTGTGCTTTATGCTTTTCACCCTACCACTTGATTATCAAGCGGTTACGGGGTTATTCAGAATTGGGGACATTTCAGCGCAATGAGTTTATTAAAAGTATTAGTTATGGAACGAACCAAGGACGAACAAAAAAAAGTCAGTTATGTAGTGCAACAGGTAAGAGGGGATTGTATCATTAGATATCAGACGACAATGGGGAACAATAAAGGAATAGAAAAGAAATTGGAATGTCTTGAGGTAGGAAGAAAAAATACTTACCAGGGACAAATCACGGACACGATGACCAGAAAAATAAAAAAACGTGTGACTGTCTGGTATAACTCAATTCTCGAGCATAACAACAAATCTACAGTAAAAGGGTATCGGGATCGGAAAAGACTAATATTCGTAACACTTACACTTTCTGCAAGTCAGCGCCACGATGACGTGACAATAAAACGAAAAATATTAAAACCATTCTTGCGCATTCTTCGGGAAAAACACGGATTTGAGAACTACATATGGAAAGCGGAAAAACAGCAAAACGGGAATATACATTTTCATCTAATCGCAGACCGGTATATAAAAAAAGAGCTACTAACGGAAACATGGAATAAGTGCCAAAATGCACTGAATTATATCGACCGGTTTGAAAGTAAATTCGAGTGTCGAGATGCGCCAAGCACACACGTGAGAGTTGTAAAAAGTGGAAAAATGGCAATTCATTATGTGAGTAAATATATAGGAAAAGGAACGGGGGAAAAGAGTATTGAGGGAGCAGTATGTTATACATCTAATTCGCTAATAAATCTCGATTACTACAAATATGATGAAAGCGGGGATGAAACAAAAAAATTTGATGAACTGGAAAAAGAAGGAAAAGTGAAACGAATCGTTTCGGACGTGTTTGAGATTATCGTTCCCATTAATTGTACAGTAAACGACATTCTTACAAGTGTGAACAAATCGCAATTGCAAGCTTATTATAAGAAGGTATCACAATATTTGTACGAAGGAATTGAATTTGATAATATGAGAAAAGATAAAAAGAAGGTACCAGAAAATGAAAAATGTGAAATATCTAAAGTGTTTATAAGGAAAAGAGAGCCGGCACAAACAAAACTTAATCTATTCGATTCTGTCGAATTCGAACAAAAAACCTACAGGAAACATTATGAGATTATCTAAAAACTTTGAATTATCAGAATTCAGGCGCTCAGCAACTGCGATCGAAAAAGGGATTGATAATACCATCAAAGGATCCTATAGCATCAACAATCTTAAAAACTTATGTGAAAATATATTGCAGCCACTTCGTGATGAAATTGGACGAGTGGATATTACATCCGGTTATCGTTCAAAAGAGCTAAATGAAGCGGTCGGCGGCGTTTGGAATAGTATGCACCGGTTTGGGCTTGCCGCTGATATTACTTCACCTTCGATGGCTACTTATGATTTGTATAAATTCATGAAATCGAATTTTGATTTTGACCAGCTTATAGCTGAAAAAAACGACAACGGGGACGAGTGGGTACATGTTTCGCTTTATCCTGAAAATAGGTCTGAATCTTTATGCGATTACATCCCTGATTCTGTAGATTGATTCACTTCGTTTAGTAGCTATTGTAACATAACCGAAACTATATGCACAAAACCTAAGCCTTGCAGGCTTTCCCTTCGGGTCGGTTTCGACATATAGTGCCGGTTATATTAAATAGCGGCCGGATGCCGGTTTATATCGTTTCTATTTCTATTTTTCTGAGTGCTTCCGTTTAACTCCATTGCATTCCGTTTTCTTTCACCACTATAGCCAGGGCAATTTAATATAATATTAGGCAGCCAGGCACAAACTTTAACCTGGCATAAAGGCAAGTGAAAAACTTCCCTTTATGCTAGGTTTTCATTTAAGCCTGTCTTGTGATATTTCAGTGTCTAATAAAATGCAAAAGCTTCGAAAAGTCAGCATTTGCGCACTTCTCTGCTCCTTTTTTTCATGTCCGTATTGTTGCCCAAGCTCCGGTTTTTACTTTCGTCTTTGTCGCTCCGCTCCTCGTTTCCGATCGCTTTTTTATTCATTTTTAGCCGTCCCGGGGTACGGCTTTCGGGTTTCTTAATTCGCGATCGACTTCGCGCCTTGCCGGTACCGGCTTGTACTTTCGTTTTAAATTTTTGGCGGGGCCCTGGTGCGCCGGTCGGAATCGTCCGTTTGTTCCTTTTTTTACCTGTTGTTTAGTGCAATTATATAGCCTCTTTTTAGAGGTGTGTAGGCAACTAACATCGATAGCGCTATTATGTTGAATTGCCCTGGCTGTAGTGGCGTTGTAAACTGTCCCGGAAGCCGTTATTTGTTTATCCGGATATCCCGGCGGAGTGGCCGAATCCTTCAAAAGGCACTCCGGCAAACATTGGGTTGACAGTAGTGGAGTTGAAAAGGAGATTAAAGGGAGAAACTTGATACAAGTAAGAAAATAAAATTAATAAGGAATATTAAGACATTAAAGAGTGTCACGTAGTGACATGAGAGCACACCAGAGAAATAATAAGAAACTATATAGGATAAAAGAGAATAAAAAGACAAAATGACAATAGAATGTAATAAAAGCAGTTAAAAAGATAAATAATAAGCATAAAAGTTGGCATTGTGAAATATATATTGTAATCTTTGTGAATAATTGTTAATCTAAAATCGCATTACTATGAAAAAGGTTTTGACTTTTGTACGCAAGTTTATTCACACTGTTTTTCCTAATTCGAAATGGGGTAACGTTGTTTATTTGATTCTCGGTTTGCTTTTGGCTAGTTGGGATGAGGTAGTAATGATTGTTAATTATGTTTCTGAGTTCATTAAGTAGTTATTTGTTAAGTTATTTATATATTAATCATTTAAAGATATTATCATGACTGTAGTTTCAAATCCGTTAATTGGTAAAAGTAGTGGTTCAGTGGGTGGTGTTACATTCACTTCGTGGAAAGGTATTAATGTAATAAAAACAAAACCTGCTGTTGTTGCAAATCCGAAATCTGACAAGCAAACAGCTCAGCGAGCTGCGTTTTCTTCGATTGTTTCAATCTATCGTGTAATGGTATCGATATTAGTACTCGGCTTTAAGGAGTTGGCTATTAAGAAAAGTACCTTTAATGCATTTGTGAGTGTTAATCTCAAAAATGCTTATAATGTTTCGGCTCCGCCGGCTGCCGATCTCGTTGCCTCTGAGATTGTAATCTCTAAGGGTACAATCTCAGCAACTCCGCTCGATAGCGCAATGCTGTCCGCCGGTGCCGGTACTGCAATCTTTGATTTTGACCCCGCTGGCGGTTTACCAGGGCAGTCTGCAAGTGATAAGCCTTTAATGGCTGTGTTCAATGAAACACAGGGCGAATGGCTATCCGGTGTGGGTACTGCTACCCGGGCGGACGGTTCGGACACTCTTGACATTCCTGCAACTTGGTTGGAAGCTGATACGTTTCACGCGTATTTGGGGTTCACCAATATAGCAGGTGATCAGGCTTCTGATTCAGACCATTTTACTGATTCTATTTCGGTGTAGTTAGCAGTTGTATTTTCACATATTTCCATGTTCCCTCTAAGGTCGATCAATTAGCGTTGATCGGCCTTTGTAAATTCTAATATTATGGCAAATAATCCCGCTGGTCTCCCGGAGCTTTCCGTTATGGCCGATTACTTTTGTGATTGTGATTATCCTTATTTTAATGAGTTACGTGAGGGTATGAAGTTATTGAGACATACAGGCTGTAGAATTACAGAGATATTTGAAATAGATAGATGGCAGATAATAAGTAATTACAGTGTTAGATTACAGCCGCAGAAAATGAATAATTATCGATATATAGAATTGAACAGTGATTTTGATAACTTCATAGCTGCCATTCAAGGTCAATATAAGCCGTTTTTAAGCCGGACATACTCACAGCTACAAAATCTATTTTCAATCATAAATAAGTGGGGAACTGTCAAGTCAGGTGATAAGGATATTACGTTGTATATATTTCGATATTTATATTTGCGGAATTTACAGGATTTAGGATTAACATTGGCGGAGATCGCTTCGATTATGGGATATACTACTACAGCTGTTATTTCAAACTATCTGGACGCTGTAATCATGACAGACGTGCCGGTGAAATCTGCTGAAATTTGGGGCACTCCCATTGTTGAAGTTACGAATCCCATAACGGGGCGGACGTGGATGGATAGAAATTTGGGAGCTTCAAGAGTGGCTTTGAGTTCTACAGATTCGGAAGCGTTCGGTGATTTGTTTCAGTATGGGCGGGTCGCTGACGGGCATGAACTGCGGACTTCTGGCACTACAACTATATTAAGCTCAACAGATGTACCCGGACATGGTAATTTTATATTAGCATCTTCTATTCCTTAT
>JAQICD010000265.1 GCA_027858715.1 Prolixibacteraceae bacterium | reverse complement strand
ACGAAATGCATATCGTTTGTGGAACTAATCCCTGCCTGTCCCGAGAATCGGGAATAAGTGAGGCACGAACGACATCGGGAGCTGTGCTAATAGCGAAAAGAGTCAACTAATTTCAGGACGATTCAGTTAATAAAATCATAAAATTTATTGCCCGCACCTATTGACTTTTGTCTTTATCATTGCTATTATTGCATTATTAATTTTGAATAAATAAATTCCTCAATACTGTGCACTAAGCCTGATTACATCTAAAACAAAAATCAAGCAGTGAGTAATACCAGTTACCTGCTCACCCAAATGGGACTGAGGAGGCGGAGCTGTGTTAACAGCGAAGCCGACGAAGTGCTGGGAGCCATGCGACCAGTCCCGATGAGAGAAACGACATCGGGAAGGAGGCGGAGCTGTGTTAACAGTCCCGAACTTGCTTCGGGAACTAGTGCTGGGAGCTTTGCGACCAGTCCCGATGAGAGAAACGACATCGGGAAGGAGGCGGAGCTGTGCTAACAGTCCCGAACTTGCTTCGGGAACTAGGGCTGGGAGCTTTGCGACCAGTCCCGATGAGTGAGGCACGAACGAAATCGGGAAGGAGGCGGATTCAGTGACACCCGACATACATGAGTGCAACGAAATGGATGGCGTTGGTGGAACTAATCCCTGCCTGTCCCGAGAATCGGGAATGAGTGAGGCACGAACGACATCGGGAGCTGTGCTAACAGTCCCTGCCTGTCCCGAAAATCGGGAAACTTGCTTCGGGAACTAGTGCTGGGAGCTTTGCGACCAGTCCCTGCTGGTGTAGAATTGCAATCCGAATCAGCAACGGCACTGGCTAATGGAAAGATGGGGAACTGGAAAACTGGGGTATTGTTTATTGTCATCCCGAGGGAAGCAAAGCGACGAGGGATCTCAGCAACTCTATACAGGAATGGATTGATGGAATGATGGATTGATGGAATATTGGAGAATTGGGAACTCATGAACTCATAAACTTATGAACTTTTTACTAATGCTGGGCGTTTTTGCGACCAGTCCCGAAGACAACAACAACAATAACCCTTTATGACCCCAACTCAACTTCAAAATATAATTGAGCAAGGCGAAAGCGAAACCGTTGAATTCAAAACCACATTCAATAACGAAGCTTTGATAACTATCAATGCCTTTGCAAATACAAAGGGAGGACTCCTTCTTATTGGTGTTTCAAATGAAGGAATCATAAAGGGTGTTGATATAAAAACAGAAACCATTCAGAATTGGCTAAACGAGGTAAAAGGTAAGATGGAGCCATCATTGCTGCCAAATGTAAGCACTTTTACTATTGCCGGATGCAACTTGCTTCTATTTGAGATACAAGAGTTTCCTGTTAAACCAATCACTTTGAAAGGAAGATGTTATAGCCGCAAAACCAATTCGAACCACTTATTATCAATTGACGAGATTATTGAATATCGTCTGAACAGTTTGAATTTATCCTTTGATGCGTTTCCTGTTGAAACCTCATTCGATCAATTAGATAATAATGCCATTGAGTTATTATCAGAAAAAATAAAAGACAAAGGTAGATTTCGTTCATCAAAAGATTTATTGAGTGATCTCACTAAACTTGGGTTCATCAATAAGAATAAACTAACACGTGCAATGGAGCTTTTACTTGGCTCCCACCACACCTCAATCCATATAGGTCGCTTCAAATCTCCATCAACCATTATCGATGATATTGTTATCCGCTCCCCTTTGGTTGTAGCAGTCGAAGAAGCAATGACATTTATAAAGAGAAATATTTCTTTAGCATATAATTTTACGGGAGAGTTGCAAAGAGATGAGAAATGGCAATATCCCTTGCAAGCAATTCGTGAAATATTACTTAACGCCATTATACATAGAGACTACAGAAAGCCAACTGATCTAATTATTAAAATATTCGACGATCGTATAGAATTTTCCAATCCGGGAAATTTATACGGCAGTCTTACTGTTGAAGATCTGGCAACTGATACTTACCAACCACAACACCGCAACAAATTAATAGCCGAAGCATTTTACCTTATGGGTGAAGTTGAAAAATACGGAACAGGCTTTATTCGCATTCGAGATTGGCTCAAAAGCTACCCAAAGTTAAGTTATCAAGTCATTTCAAAAGAAGACTTTACAAAAGTAAGCTTAGTTGAAGATGATAAGTTGGGTGATAAGTTGGGTGATAACCAAAAGAGAATAATTGATATTATTGCAAAACAACCGCAAGTTTCACAATCTGAAATAAGCAAGCAACTCAACATCAGTCAAACCGCAGTTGAGAACAACATAAAAAAGCTAAAACAATTTGGGATTCTAAAACGCATTGGCCCGGCAAAAAGTGGCCATTGGGAGATTCTTAAATAGTGGAAGGTTGAGCTTGAGAATAATACGGTTTGGCTTACTCTGTCTCAAATGTCCGAATTATTTCAATCAACCAGGAACAATATAACGCTACATATATCAAACATATTCAAAAAAAAAAGAGTTACTGGAAAATTCAGTATGTAAGAATTCCTTACTAACTGCCAGTGATGAAAGTGTGCTAATGCTTTTTTCTAAAAGAAATACCGGAGTGTAAGCAATAACTAAAACGGAGTACCGACCTTCGACTTTTACTAATGACTACTGACTAATTCACTAATGACTTAAAGGAGTATTGTTATCTCAAAACCAGGCACGAATAACAATTGAAAATCACCGTTGGTTGAAACCAACAGCCTGTCCCGAACATCGGGAGCAATGCATATCCTGCGGATGAGTTGCTTTGCCTGTTTTTTGCTTTTATATAACTCCGATACAAAGCAAAAAGTTGCAATGTAGTTTATCAGCAACATCGAAGTCATCATATGAATTACCGGAAAGATGTTTTTTGAATTTTTACTAACATGTTACTATAAATTGATTTATATTTGTAGTATGAGTACGATTGTAATAAAGCCTAAAACAAAAGAGGAAGAGTCGTTTTTAGCTGCCCTTTTAGAACGAATGAATGTTGAAGCACATTTTATAGAAGAGCCACAGCC
>JAQICD010000221.1 GCA_027858715.1 Prolixibacteraceae bacterium | reverse complement strand
ACAACCATTTTTTTTTTATGTTAGAATTCCATCAGTAGGTTGTCCCGCAGCATAAATTTCATATATAGAATCGTTTGCAGCATTAGGAGCATTATAACGGAAGCGCCATTTAAGATTCTCTAAGGTATATAAATCAGGAGCACCAGTCATTTCAATTTCTACAGCAAAGAAAACTGAATCAATTTTGTAATCACCATCATATGGGTTATTAACCGAGTCTGCCTCTAAATCACCATTACCTGTTGTTAACCAAGCTTGATCCATCGTGTTATTGATAACTTTGTTATGCCAGCTAATAGTATCCGTTACGCTTCCATTTTTAGCATTACCTGTAAATGGAGCTGCACTAGTATCAGCGGCAGCATCAGCACACCAGTAAACATCTACATCGAAGTCGAATACAGACATATAACTTCTACGAATTGAAATACATTCGTTAGATGCAATTTCTCTTACTTCCAAACAATAAACTTGATCGGTAGCAGGCTCACTTTTAAATTCCACAAAAACAATATAATCTGTTCCTGTTTGAGTTACGGTTTGACCATCACCAAGTTGAGTAGCACCTGTACGATCTGTCACAAGTTCAACAGCGGTAGTTACAGCATCTGATACAGGTGGTGCACCAATGTCATCAGCAGTATTAACATTATACAAACTCCAAACTAATTGACTTCCAGACTCTCCGCGTGTTACAGAGAATTCACCAACAGAACCAACTACAAACAAATCAGCATTACCGGGTGATTCACCAATTTCGAATTGCGCCATAGCGCTCACGCTCAAGCCAAAGACGATGGCGAGCGTCATCATTAAATTAATTACTTGTTTTTTCATAAGGCATGAAATTTTAAAATTAAACATTGTTTCATTTACTAAATTTTTGTTTTCTAAATACTTGTTTTTCTCACTTGTAAATTTTTGTTTCATAATTTTTATTTTTTAGTTCCTAAGTTCATTAGTACCCCCCAGTCCCGATGTACATCGGGAGGCTCGCTTTTCAGCTACGGGTTATTCTCTTTTTTCTATTTCTACCCCTAAATCCCTTTCGGCAAGCTCAAGGAGCACCTAAAGGGGACTTGACTTATCTATTCTGTCGCGGGCTATTCTTTTAATTCTATTTTTATTTTAACTTTTTATACCTGTCACTTTTTCTTTGTTACTATCCATCCCCCCTTTAGGCTTCGACCTGAGCGTTCGACTTAGCTCACGCCGAAGTCTCAGCCGAACGGGGGTTAGGGGTTTTTCAATATTTTAAAGAACGTTGTATCGGACACGAATGTCCGATATACTGTTTGTACTATGGCACAGACACAATCTGCAAAGTATTTGGTTTACCATTTATTATTCGTTGGTCGAAACGGGTATCACCGTTGTTTGCATCGCTAACTTCTGAAGGATAATTGGTACCTGACACACCATATCCTTCGTCAAGGGTAAACTGCACTGTAACATCAGAACTCACCTTGCCATTCAGCAGTACACTGAATGTTAGATTATCAGTTGTATATACAAAATCGGGGTCAGCCACATTAACTTCAATCGTAATCGTATTATCATTGGGGTTTCCATCATTAAGGATACTCCAGGTTGCCCCATTGTCAGCATATTCTGCCGTTTGATTGTTACCTGAAACAGTTATAGGTGAAACAAATGAATTATCACCTGCACCCGATTCAATCGAAAATGTACCTGTAAAACGCCACGATGAGGCACGAAAACCTTCCTCCTTGGTCATGCTAACATTAAATTCTACTTCATGATTATGGTCCGCATCCCCTATAAATTCGGTAGTATTATCCCAAATACCATTAAAACTGTTACAAATATTTCCCATATCGGTCATGTTCAACTCAAACTGGTTATTCACAACAGTAGCTAATTTACTCCGACGTGCTTCACAATTGCCTTCATCTAAATCCATTTCGCTATAAATGATAGTAGCAACATCTCCAATATCAAAACGTGGATCAATAAACTTCAGCTCGATGTAGGCATAATCTGCTCCTGCAACATCTTCAGTACCGTATTTAACCCATATTTCACCATCCCCGGCTTCATACATATCGTTAGTTAAAGCAATCTCAGCACCGCTGTTAATTTGTAGTTGCCAAGTTGGTGTATTAGCCACATCACCCATTGGCACCCTGTACTTATGCCAGCTATCCAGGTATGGTTGATCATATGTGTTTTGAGCAAAAACATAGCTATTACCCACAATTAACAGCAAAACTGTTAATGCGAATATGTTTACTATGTATTTTACTCTTCTCATATTTTTTTAGCGATTATAATTCAAAATATATCATTTCTAATTCATTCCAGCTAATTCACCAGGTTGCGGTAAACGATAAATTGTATGCCTTGCCTGATTAATATCACCTTCAGTACCACCTCCATCAATGGTAGCACCATCATCAACATCTGTTTCTCCAAAACTACCACTAATGCTTCCATCGGGCAACGTTGCTGTAACAATATGGTTTGCAGCGTATACACCACTATAAGTGACAGTGATTGTTACCGTTGTATTTACAGGAGTAGCCCCCTTTGTGACGGTTACAGCACCACCGTTACTAATAGTTGCCTGATCTGCACCACTTACAACTATAGAACTTATGCTAAGCGTACTACCCAAATCAGCACATGAAACAAGAAAATCAAACTCCCAGCTATTTTCATAGCCAGATGTCTCAAGTGTAACAGTATAATCAACTTCAGTATCTCCATTTACCGAGGCTTGGCTTATATTACCACTTAAACCGTTACAGTCGTTGTCAACAGCTGCAATATCGACATCGAAAGGCGGCAAAATACTTATGGGGTATGCACGCACGGTACTTGCCCCGGTGGTTCCATCGGTTTCGGTATAATAAAGGGTGTAGTTGCCGATAGCGAGTTCTCCATAATCAATGGTAGCAAGTGCATCGGTCGTATTTTCTGTGCCGTTAATGGTCACACCCGTTGAAACAGGTGCGTCATCGCTGTCTTCGAGGTGCCATGCCCCGGTATTGGCCACAGCCCCCATTTCAACTTTATAATAATGGGTAGAGTTTTGAAGTGGATTTTGGGCACTGGTTGCCGTTTCGTTGGTGTTTGTGCTGTTATCAAAAGTGATATCCTGTGTTGACGGGATGGCCAGAATGGTAATGGCCTGTGTACGGTTACCCTCATCACCTGAAGGATAAGTGGTAATATTGTCATCGGTAATGGCATCGGGCGCCGGTGGATTTTCGAAAACCGCTATACCATTTGTAACCATCAGGTTACGAGTAATATCAGAAAGAACATTGTGGTTGTATTCAACCGTAATGGTAACTTCTACTAAATCGATGTTATAACCGGTTTCCGGAGTCACTTCTACCGTGTACTCCTGCCCTGCAGTTACAGGTGTTGTTGTGGCAGCACCTCCATTTGTAGTAGAAACTACCGCGTTGAACGACTGAACTTCATCGGCAAAGTTGGTATTAAACTGCCAGTAGGTTGGTGCAAAATCAGCTCCCTTGTTCATGGTTACGGTATAGGTTACAGTGGTGTTGAACAAGTCGCCGGGATCTTCAAGATCGGTAATACTGTGCACCAATGTATTTTGAGAGTTATACACATCGATTCCCCCACCTGTAACATCATCTGTTTCATCAGTGTTTACGAGCAGCCAGAAGGTGTTTTCAGCCAGGGTCAAATCAAACGAGCGTGCCGAGATACATTCATAGGTTCCACCATCATGCTCCTGGTATTCGAAATATTGCAACACCCAACCCCCGGTTGAAAAGTCATCGCTATCGAAAAATATTTTCACCCCATGGAAACCGGTTCCGGCCTGACCTGCACCAGAACCCGTTGGAATAACAGACGCCCAGCTATCGGCAGGTGCAACAGGTGAATTATCACCATTTTTAGTGTCGAGTAACGTATAAGTAATATCAGTACCATTGGTAATAAACCATGCACGTTCATTGGCAACATCGCCAATATTAACGCGGTATGAATGTTCGGAATCGAGGTAGGGTTCGGAACCGGTATTTTGGGCATGGGCATAGCGCGACCCGGCTAACAACAGTATCGTTGTTAACAAGAGAAGCCTCCCCCACCCCCTCCTTAAGAGGGGAGTTTGGCTTCTGGCAAATAGGTTTGCCAGTGGTTTTGCTATGTGTGCCCTAGTTTTCATTTCTTTCGCCCCGTTGGGGCTAATTCATTAGTTTATTTAACTTTTCACACAGGGTTGCGCCCTGTGCTGTTGCTATTGCCCCTTTGGGGCTAATTTACCCCGGACAGGAATGTCCGGGATACTAATTCCAGGCCATAATTTCGCTAACATCGGGCATGGCATAAATTGTATGCTCCACTATATTATTTCCCGGTTGTGTATTTTCTACTACATCAATATCGCTTTCGGAATGTGCCCCAAATATGGAACTAATTTCAACCGTAATATCCTGAGTTACCCCCAATACTTCATTATAGGTAACCTCAACATAAACCGGGGTAACCGTTGTACTACTTACAGCGGCAACATTAATATCGGGGGTTGTATAGCTATCACTACCCGGTGTCCATTCACCAAGACTGGTTGCTCCATCATTTGCACTAATAGTTGCTATCGTAGCATTATCTCCGCTCCTTCCACTTACCGAGACATTGAACCTGAACGTCCAGGTTCCACCCCCATCAATATATCCGGGCGGATTACCAGGATATTCAATATAAACTTTATACACCGTTGTGGTTTGCAAGCCGGCATCAAGGGCTGCTTTATCTTTCAAATCATTTGTATTATCGCTACAATCTTCAGGGTTTTCATCATCATTTAAAGCCAAATCCACATCAAAAGGTGGATAAACGGTTATGCTGCGCACCTCGGCCGTTAAACATTTGTTTGCATCGGCTGTGCTTTCTTTGTAACCTACCACATATGTGGTGTTTTCATTAATATTCTTATTAAACTGTATCTTCCAATACGAACGACCACCTACAATCTGTTCGCTTACCGGAAGGGTAATCACACTATAATCTGTCCCCGGTATTAAAGGCGTTGCCGTTCCGTCCTCAATTTCGGTTGCGGTTGTATTTTCGGGATAAAGCCCCCAGTTGGGAGTGTAGTTTTCGTTACCCATTAAAATATTATATGTGTGCACCGATCCTAGTAGAGGACTTTCCTTCCCTCCAATTTCCTGTGCCAATAATTGCCCCATGGCAAAAATGAGAACCGGCAAAAGAAATGTTATTTTATAAATCTGTTTCATTGCTTCTACATTTATTATTCAATTCCCCCCGGCGTTGGTTTTGGTAATACAATTACCGTGTAAACCAGTTGTTCGGTGGGGTTACCCGATTTATCGGTCAATTCAAAATATACTTCGGTTGTACCATCGTAATATTCTATAAAGTCACCATTTGAATCTACAGTGGGGTCAAGATTTATCTCCCATGTAGCTGGATCATCGGCATCAAATGCGGGATAACCAAAGGTATCATAATCATTATTAGTATAACCAAGATTACCGGAGGACATATCGCCATCCCAAAGATATTTGAGCTTAAACCGTGCATGAACAACATCGCAATTATCGGTATAATCTGCCGGATCCAGCGAAATGTCATTTGATGAATAATCATCGCCATACAGGGTATAAGCCGGAACATTATTGTCGTTATCGGCATTTACAGTGGCACATTCGCCATCAACCACACTACTTGTGGTTTGAAAAACCGGAGCATGCGGATCGGTAACAACAATTTCAGATGCTTCGGTAGTCCAATCCGAATTGCCGGTTTCATCGGTTACCATATAATATAAGGTAACGGTATTTCCAACTTCACCGCAACCAAAAGAAACCTCTTCTAACCATAATACATCTGTAGGATCATCAGGATCAAACTCATTATTGGTAATCTGATCAGGACTTGGTGCTGCCAGGCGTGGATTGAGCAGATCGGGGTCTTTGGTACAATTATCGGTACTGCCGTTATCAAAGTTTTTAGCCTTAAGCGTTACCTGTCCACCACCATCTGGTGTATTATCAAGATCGAGGTTAATGGTTTCATTAAACTTACCAACGGGAACAGGATCCTGATCATCGACCACGTTGATAATATATTCCTCAGGAGCATCAAAATTATCAAGACCATTTTGTGACACCATAATACGGACCACATTGGTTCCATCTCCATCCTGGTTTTTCAATTCAGCCGTAACTAAAGCCTGGTCAATTATCAAACTAGGATAATCCTGGTTAAACAACAATTCATTGGTTGGTGTATAAACTACTCTCCAGTTGGTTTCAAAATCACAACCTCCGGTAGCTGCATCGGTAATATCAGGTGTATAAGTGTCCGCTATCCCTTGCGTTGTCAAAGTTGCGGTACAAACATCTTCATCAGTATATATTGTCGCTTCTTTTACACCCGTCCATTCTGCAGTAGATGATGGGTAAACATACTCAGGCAATTCATTATCGACAGCAATTAATTTTTTGAATGAAGTATTGGTGGCAGCACATCCATAATGGTCGGTAAACGATATACGGTACGATCCAACTTCAAGTCCACGGAGGTACAGGTTTGATGAATCGGAAGGTAAAGGATAAGCCTGATAGTTTTCACCCTCCGGTGCCAGGCGTTCCCATGTGTAAAATCCGGGTAATGGTAAATTATCTTCCCAAATAAAAGTAGAAGACGGTTCAGCATCGTTACCAAAACCAACCCGTTTGTTGGCTGCATCGCCCTGACCTTCGCTCATGTCCCATAATCCAACAAGCCCTGTTTCGTCACCCCTGAATTTTGTTGAAGGAATAGCACCATTGGCAAAAGCATTACCGGCAACTGTTAAATCCCACAAACGTACTTCACGAATAATACCCAGAAAGTTGTTTCCTCCAATGGTTAAAGGATCGATATTGGAAGTTGCACTATATGTACCCGCTTGTGTGTCGGTGGTTTGTTCATCCACCCTAATTGATAGGTTTGATGCATCCCACCAGCCCGAAACATGATACCAACGGTTGGTGGTTACCGGGTAAGTTGATTCCAGTTCATCGCCATCAACAAACACGGCGAAATGGTGCACTTCGTTGCCGGCGTCGTAATTTACACTGAGGCCGTAAGCTGTACCTTTATTAACAATGGTTGCCGAACCTTCTGTATCGAGATATACCCAGGCTTCGACAGCTCCTTCGGTGGTTAAATCAATTTCATTGTAATCAGCTACTGTTAAGTTTTGTGTCGAAGCCGTAAAATGCGGCTGTCCAGGCACCCCACCACTCATCGAAGCCGAAACCGCTGCATCTGTAACTTCGGGACAAGAAGCATGTTGTTCAACCTCGGTATCAAGAATGACCGCTTCAGGGGCAACAATATTAACCGTGATTTGCTCGGGAGCCTCACAGCCATTGACGCGCATACGTACCGTGTATTCGTTATCACCACTTACATTAAAATCGAATACGGGGCTTTCCTGCCAACCGGTACCAATATTGAACTCGGGGGCACCATCATCACCCGGATACTTAGGATATCCCTCGTAACGAATGAAATGATCTGCTGATAAGTCCATACTTTCAGCTATGGTTGCACCCGGCGAAACATCAACGGTAATTCGGGCCTGGTCGCCACCACAGTCGATAGGCTCGGTGGTTGCATGATTAAAGCGGGGCTGCATTTCGATGCGGAGGTTGTATTCCCTGGTCTCGCTTGTGTTTCCGGCTTCGTCGATGGCCTGCCATGTGATGGTATAATCAGAACCATCTAACACATCTGCATCTGTAAAATTATGTGCGGCTAAGCCGGCAACGCCCCCGACCGTAAAGTTAGGTGTATCGTCATATAACAGTGAACCTCCGAGTACAGCCACCCCGGGGTTATTCACATTTTCCACCCTGTATGTAAGTTCATCAACCCGCACATTATCATCGTAACTTCTTGGTATCGGTATGCGATAGCTTTCATGCTGACACCATGTAATAGATGCATCCTCAAAATCACCGGTACCATCAGTATCGGTAAAGGTGGGATCTTCGTTATCCTCAACAGTTACGGTTTGCGTATAACTATTGCTATTGGCCGGAGAAGCTTCATCTTTAATAATCCAGGTAATGGTTGTAGTACCCACAGGATAGGTATCATCCAGCTCACGACCATCATCGCGGGTGCTGGTAACTGTTAAGTTTTCAGAAGAAGAACAATTATCCCACAGATCAGCTCCCGATGGTGCCACTATAGCAATCGTAGCCTCATCACTACCCGGATCAGTTGAAACCGGACCAATATCATCAATACCTGATAGAATTTGTGGCTTGGTGCGGTCACGCACGGTAACCAGGAACTCCACAGATGAACTATTAGGTTTTACAGCATTCGGATTAAGAACAAAAGCTGTATCAGCAATAGTATATCGTACCCTGGTGATGCCCTCACTAAATTCTAAACCATCAATTGAATGAGGAGTTGCAGTTGAAACATTTTGCCATACCGTGCCTGTCCCATGAATTGTATCTAATGTGAATGTCACATAATCAGCATCAACATCGCAATTGTCACGGGCCGTAACATCACGACCTGTACCAGAATAAGTTGCTGTGCACCCAGTTGCAGATGTTTCTAAAATTAGTGGTAAGGGTATATTATTAAACTGTGGAGCTTCGTTATCCTGAACCGTAATTGTATAGGTTATGGGCAAGCTTGTATTTCCTAAATAATCATATGCCTCCCATTGTATTTCGTGCACACCAACATCATATTTTCCTGCAGCATTGGTTTCTGTTGATCCTACTATATTATAACTTTCGATGCCGCAATTATCGGTCATATCAGGAATAGGAATCGATTGAAAAACATAGAAACAAGCACTAGGTGCAACCACGTGTGTTGTATCGGATCTACCCACAGGGAAACTTAATACCGGATCTTCAGTATCTTCAAAAGCAAAGGTATAGGTAGTTGAATCGACACAACCTAAGGTATTGTATCCCCTTATTTTAATGGAAGGGACTTCTGTTAAATCATTCCAGTAAACAGTAACGTAATCATCACTAAAATTTCCTCCATCAATCACAGTACCTGCATCAGAGATAACCCAATCGAGGTGATCAAAAAGAGCCGCCTGCGATGTGTGTAAAGTGTATGTCAATTCGGTAAACGGACAAATATTCTCAGGATCGTCCTGTAAAATAGGCTCCTGTACATTATGAATAGTAACCTCATACGTAAATTCTTCCCTGCAATAGTCAGTTCCTTGATTGCCATCCTGAACTACATTTTCATAAAAGACTTCGGTATAAGCAGTAGCTTTATCAAATCTCAAGGTAAGTTTGTTATTAGCAACTTCTCCTCCCGATACATAACTTACATCGGCTAAGTCATAATCCCAATAATAATAGTTTTCGGTAAATGATTCAGGAATATTGGCAATAAACTGAGATTCTTCACCAAAACAAACATCTCGCTGTATTATTGAAGTTGCCAGTCCCCCATCGTCCCAGTTCCAATCGAATTCGTAATTAAAAGTTGCCGGACAATCATTCAAATCCTCAATTGTTAAAATGATTCCATAATTACCTTCGTTCATACCAGTCGCAGGCCTATATTTATTTGTAGATGGATTAACTTCATCTGTAGTATAATATGCTGTGCCACTGTAATAAAAAGGCTTTGAAGCGTCACCGTCTACAGGGGCTGGATGCCAATCTGTTTCCCAGAGATAGTCATAAGTCTGAAATGAACTTGTATTTTCCGTTTTAAAACTATAATACTCTCCTGCTACCCCACAATCGGTTATCTTAACATCTGTAATACTAAAATAAGATTCAATATCAATATCTGTATCGTAATAACGCCAATTATGGGATTTATCTTCCCATTTTAACCAAACATGAACAGGGGTACCAACATCGTCGCAGGTAAAGAATTTACAAGCTGTATTGGTGGTACCATCCCATGGTTTGCGCCCCCTTACCTGAAATTCCTGAATACCAATCCTTCTCGTTTGAGTAGTATGATTAAACTCAATGCGAATAGAGTCAGACTGCACAAGGTTATACGTTTGATCATTGTATTCACCTGCTGCAGCTGCCGTTAGCGACCCAATGGTTCCACCTACATAAGTCCACCCACCGGGATAGGCATAATACTGAATCCGGGCGTAATTAGGCACATTGCTTATTTCAGTAGCTATTTGGCGGTTTACGGTCCATTCGTTCACACCAATACGGCCTCGACTTCCCCTGTATAGTAATACAACAAAAGCTCGCACATCAGTATTAATAGCAACAGTTGTGGAACTGGAACTTACGACTGTCCAACCAGTAAAATAATACCAAGATCCATTTGCAGCACGATATAGTACCCTGTAATAATCTGGCATTTTGCAATCATTATCGTCATTGGCATCGCCGTCACCTGTTAAGTCCATGTTTCCGGTCCAATCAATTACCATGTCAGTAACCGGAACTGCGGTAGCACCAAAGTCATAAGACATACAAGTAGCCCACCTATAATCTGTTTCATCGTTTCTATTCTCATCTGTAATATAAGGTCCAGATGCTTCATCATCTAAATGAACATTGGTAAATGTGCTGTAAGCAGTTGATGTATTTCTCAAACCTGTATTATAGCTACTTGCAAATACTCTTTGAGTACTGTATTCATTTTCTTCGTGCCATGATACACTGGCCGCATTAAATTCATATTCTTGTGAAAAACCATAGGTTACACTTCTTAAACCGGTATTGTCATCAGTAATATAAGCAGTCGATAAATCAATATCATTTACATTATTGATATCATAAGTTAGGTAAGAATCGCTTCCATACAATTTGCTAACATTACTGCTCACATTTGTAAATGCAGGCTCAGATTCAGTGCCTTCATTCCCGGCATCACACCATTCAACATTGTCGTACGATATATAACGTTTGATATCGGCATAGGGAGAACAGTTGTCTCTTAGGTTTGCCTGCGGTATAATATCGGAAAAGTTAATAACACCCTGATTCGCCTCGTTCACAATACAGGTATAATCGTTATAGGTAGCTGTTGGCGCAATGGTATCGCGCACAATTGCATCGAAGGTTTCAACTGTTGAGCGTCCATTCACATCGGTTACAGTATAGCTTAACTGTAAAGTTGGGCGTGGATCGCCGGTATATCGAATATCGTCACAGTCAACGGTTGCAGGGCTAACAACACGTGTAGCAATACCGCAGTTATCTGACGAGCGATATGTATCATCATCAAATAGTGGATATTTACTGCTGCCCTCAATGTCGGTTAAGGGATCAACCGTACAATTGCCATCGCGGTCGAGGTACAAGTAAATTGGGGCCGGCATGTGTCGGATTACCGGATCTGTTTCATCTGAGATACCAACCACAACGGATTGCATGCCTTCATTTCCATGTATATCACTAATAAACAATGTTACTGACTGACTACCAATAGTATTACAGTCAAAATTTGCAGGAGAAACACGCATACTAGACAAATCAAGGTCACACGCATCAAACGTAGCTACCGAATTGATCTGGTCTACATAATCATTTAAATCGATTAATCCGGTACTTGCACTAACAGGAAAAGAAAGCAACTGTGTTGGTACTACTACCGGTGGAGTTATGTCAATTAATCTTAAATCTGAATTACACGAAGTAACATTTCCCCCTATATCAAGCGCTGTCAGTAAAAGAGTGATATCACTAAAACCATCGATATTTGGTGTTATACCTGGTGTGTACCTTACATCAACACAATTCATTTCAATTGATGAAGCAGGGGTTTCAGTACCATAAACTTCAACTTCTGCCAGACATAATGCCGCAGTTTCGTTTTTAACAATACTTACATATTGCCCCTGATACTCCTGATCCAGTAAAAATAATTCGTCACCACTTACTTGTGTTGTCACAAGTTCGGTATACACGGGATTATTATTCCAAACCGGTTCGGCACCCGAAAAGTCGGGTGGATTAGTACTAATATCATCATCAGAAATTACGATCCAAAAATTATCGAGTGGTTCTGTATTGCCGGCCCATAGTTGAATACCGTAAAAGGAATGTGTTGCACCAAAATCAATTTGCCACCATGGATTGGCTTCACTATCGGTTAAAGCTACCGAACATCCGGCAAAATCTGGGTCTGTATTATTATCTACCGCATTGGCAGCATCTCCATAGTTTCCTGACCCCGTTTCACATTCAGTTGTAGCGTCACTCGATTGCGAAACAAATCCGCCCATTCCATTTGCAATGTTTTTAGTAACAACAAATTCAGGTGTTGAACCACTGCAGTTATCATCTATTCCGGCAATTAAATCATTAGCATTAATGGTAGCAAGTCCGTTATCATCGAGGTAAACATCCCCTAAATTGCCAACGCATGTTAGTTCTGGAGATGTATTATCCTCAACAATAATGGTTTGTGTAAATTCAACAGAATAAGGAATATCTTCGGTGTTTTCTTCGTTACGTGTTACACCGGGAAATTCGCGGTCGGTGTATGTCCAGGTAACAGTATGTGTTCCAACGCCAAATGTGTGGCTCTGTAAGGTAGCAGTTCCGTTTTGGTCGTTGGTAAGGATTCCGGTTCCGCAATTGTCGAAAGTAGTTAGGTCGGGATCAAGTGAATTATCAGCTACGACATATTCACAAGCATCATCGGGCATCGAAAGATAAACATCCGACAAACCGGGATCGGTGGGCGGTGTATCATCAACAATATAATAAGTTACTTCTTTGGTGGAAGTATTGGCACCATCATCGGCTGTCCAAAGCAATTGTGTAATTCCGGTTAATTCGCGGGTATCGAGATCGGAAGGATCGTTACCGGCTTCACCGTCGGGGTCAACAAATAAGTCTGATCCAGCAGGATACGGATCTACATAATCGTAGGTCACTACTACCTGGTCGGGTTCGCATGTTCCGTCGGTTATTATAGGGTTAAATTCTTCGTTGTATGGAACATAAACGCAATTATCAGCTATATTGCCCCCATCGGCTGAAGAGGTGTAACGTATAATTGGATCACCCATTGGCAGCGGGTTGCTGGGGGGATTATCGGTATAAAAGTTCAACACCGGAGCAATTTCGTCCCTTGTTTCAATTTCAATGTCGAAATCCCGAACACAGCCAAAGGGATCGTAAAGTGTTACGTTGTACATACCGGCACTGTAACCTGATATATCCTGTTCATTGGTTAAATATGCACCGTCGGGATCAACCCAGTAGTAGGCATAAGGCTGGCGCAGGTAATCGCCGGTAACGGTTCCTGCCTGCGAGGTGTTAACCGTGTTACTAATGGTAGAAGTGGTTGTACCTGTTGACATGGGGTAATTGGCTACCAGGTTATCATCGGGGTCAATGGGTCGTGTAAGGTATTGGTTTTGTGCAATGGTTTGAGCATCAATTGTGCTGCTGTTCCAGATACGGGCAAAACGTACAAAACCACGCAGGTTGTGCGAATTATCGCCATCGTTAAGGCTGCCTATATAAACATCGCCGGAAGATGTTGCTGTAAAAGCTGGCAATGTGTTATCAGAATTGCTGCCAATACTGGTTTCAAACGTTAAGTAAGGGGTATTATCCACATCCGATCCGTTCCATTCGCCCCGCATATATATCCAGGTGCGTTGAACTGCAGAACCAACATTAAGGGTTTGACCCCCCACATAAAACTGCAGGTCGCCATCGGCAATACGGAAACCGTAACCATTTCCAGCATTCGGAATTCCAAAAATACCGGCATTCCAGTTTACCCCTCCATTTGCAATGGTATCGATAAACACCCATGCTTCAATCATGCCTTGTTCAGTAAGCTGGATACTGGCATACGATGGTGCTGACGCATAGGTGTCCGGATCATCTTCTCCGATTAAATGTAATGCATAAGAACCATTTCCGCCCTGCGGGTCAATATCAATTGCCCCGTCGCTATCGCCAAAACACAACACGTGGGTTATGTCATTAACAGTATTAATATCCTCAGGATTGCTTATTACAATATCTTCGGGGTAAGCTGTTGGTGTACGACAACCATCAACCTCCAACCAGGCCTGGTACGTGTCATCAGCGGGGACTATACCGAGGTCGGTTTCTGAAACGGCACCTGTACTCACAGTAAATACATTATCGGTGTATGTATATTCAGTAAAGGGTGATGTTGTACTTTTTAAAATATAAATAATTGGTTTTGAAGGCTCAACATCAATTTGAGAAAAATATACCCGTCCGTTATTGTCGTCATGACATGTAATGGGAGAATATTTCACCTCGGTAAGAATCGGTTGTTGTTGCGTTGTAATCGTTATGGTTTCAGTTGCAATATTCCCGCTAAAATCAACTACCCGCCAGGTATAATCGTAAGTGCCAGTTAACATATTTGCCGATAATACCGGCGTTTCGTCGGGTGTTCCAGTCGGATAGTCACCGATATTGGGAACGGTATAAATGGTTGTACTGTTCCTGAGCAGTGATATTGATTGCAGGTCATTACAACTAAGCTGATTATCATAAACATCGGGAACCGGCAAGGTAAAGCTTTGTGCATCGCACCAGGTAATATCAGTTGGAATGCCATCAAAAGGATTGATATTGAAAACCGGGAGTTCTTCATCTACCACATCGTAAGTCATGGTTAAGTAGCCATCGTTACCGTTTTCGTCGGTAGCTGTCCAATCTACGGTATAATAATCCATATTCCAGACTTCATCAATTAACGAACTCCCTGCTTCCGTGATTGATGTTTGCGGGTCGCTATAGGTATAATCGACTGTTGGTATTTGCCCGCAACCATCAACAGGTACGGGATTGATTGTTGCATCAAAAGCATCGATGGTGTAGGTACATTCATCTGCAAGATACAGCTTGCGGGTATCGGTATCGGGATACCGGGTAAATACTTCAACCTCGTTTAACGACAACACCTCCCCGGTATTGTGCAAGCGGATTCGCACATAAGAACCATTGGTATTGGCTGGGAAAGTTACCACATCACTTGCACCTGCATTGATTGTTCCGATATAGGTTTCAACAACCACACCAGGCAGGGTCCAGTCATTGGCTAAATCACCAGCAGGAAAATCAGATGGCGCTACAAAGACATCAAAATCGGTTATTGCCTGATGAGCATGAATACGTACCCTGTTCACCGGGTATGAGTTGCCAAGATTAACCTGCCACCAGGGTTCGTTAGCTGGTTCTGTCTCTGTTTCGGTATAAGAACACGTTCCATCAAGGTCACCATCCACGGCCATTCCTTCGGCCATAGGCGTACCACAAACATCACCACCGGCTATAGTACTTTGTGTTGCTGTTTTTTCTATAGCCACATTCCAAAGCAAATAAGGTTCGCCTTCATCGCCATTAGGAATAACATAAGGATCGGCAGAATTATCAACCGTACCACAGCCAAAAATATCACTTACATTGAATGTGTATCCGGGTGCACCTGAACTTAAGCCGCTTCGCTCTGTACTCACTTGCGTTACATCATCATCCCATGAGTACAATTTTGGTGCATCATTTTCGAGCCCCGAAGCGTTGTAGAACCGTGCAAAGGTTCCTGTTTGTTGGGTATTGCCAACATCGGAAAATACATCAGGATCGGTAGCAGATACATCGGACGGAAGACTGTTCAGGGCAAAATGATCGGTTGGGGCAACCGGGGTATTAATCATACCGTTTCGTTTCATTTCAAGTACCTGTGCCGGGGTTAAACGGCTGTCCCATATCCCAACCTCAGCTATCGAACCACTGAAAAAATAAGCCTGACCGGCATTGGTAAACGTATTTGATTTTAGGACAGCACCTATCGCCCCATAGCGGTAATTTTCACTTCCGGTTTTTCCAATAGAGTTGCTTCCATTGTGCAAGACTGAAGTTTTAACCGGAACACCGTCCTGATACAAATCGTAAACAACATTAGTTCCGTTATCACCAAAAGTTGCCACAACAAGGTGCCAGTCACCATCAGCCAGTTCATAAGAATAGTCGTCGTTAAGTACGGTATTGTTCTGGTTATCGGTTGATGTTGCAGCCAGTTGGAGTTGCCCTCCCGAAACTTCAAACTGGAAATACTGATCCTTGTCAAACGAAAGTATTGCTCCATCGTTAGAATTGGTTTTCACCCAGGCAGCAACCGTAAAAGCACTGATTTCACCTTCATACCGTTTATTCAGCAATAAATAATCGCCTGCACCATCAAACTGAAGGGCGGTATTTTGAGCCACCATGGCATCGGGGTTCATGGAAATTTGACCATCGTCAGTATTTCCGCAATCGGTTGGCACAAGTGTAATATCAGTAGGATCTGTATCAGGATCGAGTATAGCATCGATGGCAATACCTGCCATATCGGGCAGCGTGAAAGAATACTCCGTTGAAAATTCTTCGTGCCCATCGGTATATTCAAGTTTAGCCTGCACAGTATAAACTGTACCATCGCCGGATAAACTTGAAGTAAATGCAGAAGACTGCCAATTGCTACCCCCATCAAAAGAATACGTTAAATCGCCGGTAAAAGCATAATCGGTAATTTGAGAAACAAACGCAGAAGCATTTCCGCCGTCACAATAATCAGTTGTCCACGCCACATTTTCAATTTGTAGTTCTGGTTCGATAGTGACGGTATGTGATTGCGGGATAGCTGACTTAGCCCCATCGGTAAGGCTCCAGGTTACGGTATAAGTGTCGGCAGATAAAGTTGACCAGTCAAAATTGTTATAACTACCATCGGTTTCATCACCAGAAAACACCTCCGTGCCTTCGGAATCTTCAACAACAACTGTCATTAAAAGCAAAGCAGGGTCAGGGCACCCGTCATCGGGATTTGTTGTGGGTAACGTTAATTCAAAGGAGCTCCGTTGTCCCCAGGCAATAATTTCATCAGCAGGAAAAACATCAAAGGCCGGTGGATCGTTATAAATATCGTTTGTAAAAACCTGCCATTCACCATTAGTACATTCCCATTCACTCACCTGACGAACAGCAACCCAGGCATCTGTAAGGTCGCCATCATGCCATTCTACAACAATTTCGGAATAATCTCCTGTGGAACCGGAAAACTGATCGTGAGATATATAGTAGTAAGGAATAAAAACATCTACATCAACTTCTATGGTTGAAGCATTGGCATCATTGTCAGAACTATTCACAGGGTTACCATTATCTTCAACAATTGTACCTCCAAAAACAACCCATTGAAAATAAGTACCACTACCTGCATCGGCATGATCATTTAAAACACGGAAAGTATTGGTAGAATGAACATCATTAGTTCCATAGAGAGAAGGGCATACACTTGTTCCGTTTTCAGAAACATTTGTAAAACCTAAACCCGAGTATTCTGAAATAGGCGTTGTTTGTGCATAACCACCACACACAACCAACAAACCCACAATTACCAGTAGTATTTTATTTAATTTTCTCTTAAACATCCACTTTCCTTAACACAACGATATAAAAATAACAAAAAAGCGCGTTAAAAACGAATCAGCGAAGCAAAAACAAACGGATACCGCATTTTATTGCTGAATGTTGGA
>JAQICD010000171.1 GCA_027858715.1 Prolixibacteraceae bacterium | reverse complement strand
AATACAAGCCCGTTTTTGATTATTTGTGCAATGTTTTTTTTGTTGTTTTCACCTAAAGCCTGACCAATAATTGGAGTGATGCCGATAAAAATACCAATGCCAAATATCATCCCAATCATAAAAATACTGTTGGCAAACGAAGCCGCAGCTAATTCGGTTGTGCCAACACGGCCTACCATGGCATTGTCAACCAGATGAACAATTATTTGTCCGGCTTGCGTAAAAACAAGGGGTAGGGCAAGTTTTAAAAGACGTTTATAGTATATGTAATATTTCGACAACATTATTCAAAATTAATGCGCCAAATTAATACAATTCGCGTACATATGATGTAGCTGCTATGTCGTTTCAGTAAAATATTACTTTGTAGTAATAAGCCATGTTGAGATGACTAAAAACCAATAACCAGCATTGAAAAAAGGATAAGTCCAAAAATAATGCTGATGGTGCCTGCTTCAAAACCTCTTATAATTATAAAAGTGTTGATGAATCTCTCGCTTTTAAAATTCTTCATTACTATATTCTGATCTATAAACTATTGAACAGAACAAAAGTAATAAATAAGGTTTTGGCGTTGGGGTATTAAAATATCAAAAAGAGGGGGGCATATCACTATTGAGGCTGATTTGGTAAGGGTAAAAAAATACAAAATACCATATCATTTGTACAAATAATATGGTATTCTGTATTGTATGTAGTTGTTTATTATGGTGTTATAGGCTATTCAGTTCCTCTTCTAACTCTATAACTGCGGCATCGCATTGTTCTTCGAACATTTTTACAAAGTCTGGATAGGTATCTATCTCTTTTTCTTCTTCGGTTAATAGTTGTAGTTTTTTTAAATTTTGCCCTAAGTCTTCCATGCCTACAATTAACACTGAAGATTTTGCTTTGTGAGCTTCTTTTCCCAGTTCAGTCCATTTTTCCTCTTTCAGATACTTGTTCATGTTGTCTTTGAACTCATCTATTTGGGCGAAAAACATTTCAACCATTTCTCTCACAATACTGCTCTCTCCGCCAGTAATTTCTTTTAAATATGATAAATCGGTATATGCCATGGTTTTTTGAGTTTGAACATAATTCCACAATATTAATAAAAATCACAGATAACTCCTAAAAGTGCAACGCTGTTTTTTCATGTATTTGAATATGATATTTTTCAGCGTAAAAATATCTTATAAATATTATTTTTGCGTAGCGATTGTAAAAAATCTATTGTAGCTTGTTTTTTACTTTTTGCGAGTTTAATTTTATGTTTATGAAACGAACACCTTTTTATTCGAAACATACTGGTGCCGGTGCAAAAATGCTGCCCTTTGCAGGGTATGAAATGCCAATTGAATATGTTGGCATAAAAAAAGAGCATATGGCAGTTCGCAATGCTGTTGGAGTTTTCGATGTTTCGCACATGGGTGAAATATGGATTAAAGGTGACAATGCTCTTCAGTTTCTACAAAAAATTACATCCAACGATGTTGAAAAGCTGGTTCCCGGTCAGGCTCAATATACTTGTATGCCAAATGAAAGTGGAGGCATAGTTGACGATTTGTTGGTGTATTTTTTCGAACCCGGCAAATATTTATTAGTTGTTAATGCTTCAAATATCGAAAAGGATTATGCATGGATGCTTAAACACAACAAAGTTGGAGCAGAAATTGAAAATGTATCTGATTCGATTGCACAGTTGGCTGTTCAAGGGCCTAAAGCGGTTGAAGTGCTTCAGCAACTAACAGATGTTGATTTAAGTGCCGTACGCTTTTATAATTTCACCGTTGGGGAATTTGCCGGTATCGACGATGTAATTATTTCTGCAACAGGTTACACCGGAGCCGGCGGGTTCGAGCTTTATTTTAAGAATGATGATGCTCAAGTGGTATGGAATGAAGTATTTAATGCTGGAGCGACTTACGGTATTATGCCTGTTGGATTGGGTGCACGTGATACGTTGAGGCTCGAAATGGGCTATTGCTTGTATGGTAACGACCTTACAGACGAAACATCGCCAATAGAGGCGGGGCTTGGGTGGATAACGAAATTTACAGAAACTAAAAATTTTATATCGAAGGAATTGTTGCTGAAACAAAAGCAGGATGGCGTTCAACGCCGGTTGCGAGGTTTTATAATGCTCGACCGTGGTATTCCGCGGCATGCTTATGAAATTACCGATGCCGATGGAAACCCTATTGGAGAGGTTACCTCAGGCTCAATTTCTCCTGTTTTAGAAAAAGGAATAGGAATGGGGTATATTGATAAAAAGTATTCTGCTTTTGAAACCATAGTGTATATTAAGGTTCGCAACAAGCTGTTAAAGGCAGAGGTTGTTAAAATGCCTTTTATTAAAAACTGAGTTTTACTTTTTCCTTGGTGTTTTTAGAAGCAACGAGGGAATCTGATATACGTAGAACTTTACTAATCCAAAACCGGGCTGCCATTTATTTGGTAGCCCGTTGTTTTATATACCGTCAGTAAATTTTTGTAATGTTCGTAACGCTCAATTATTTGGTTAACATAGTTAATCGGCTCTTCACCCATTACATATCCATAATGAACCACTTCGTCATTATAAAATTCAGGTAAGCTTAAATTAAGCAGGTAAGTTTCTACGTTCTGATTCCATATTTTTGGGTTTTTATCAAATTTTTCGGCAAGTCTTTGTGCATCTTTTACATGATAGAAACCACAGTTATACGATGCAAGCGTGAATTTTATACGCTGAACTGAGTCGGGTATTTCATTCCAATCGTTCCATAGTTTTTTTAAATACCTAGAGCCTGCTTGAATGTTTTGTTCGGGGTTGTATATGTTCGAAACACCCAGTTCTTCGGCTGTGCTTGGCATGAGCTGCATTAAACCACGTGCGCCAGCCCACGATTTTTCATTGGGGTCAAACCTCGATTCCTGGTAAATAAGGGCAGTGAGTAATTTCCAGTCCCATCCGATAATTTTAGCATTAACCTGAATCAGACTGTCGTATGGACTTATACGTCCACTATTTTCGCTGTGAAATTCCGATGAAGTACGTTTTTTGTACAAACGCTTATTTTCGAAGTATTTGTTGTAAATAACGTAGTAATCAACGTCCTTACGCATTGTCTTTACCCAATTATTTAATGCTTGTTGTAGCTCAGGCGCGTTTTTTCTCGTGGCCCACGATACCCGTTGCGAAAAGCTCACAGGTGTTTTAACATCAAGTATAGTATAATAAGCGCTGTTTAGTTCAGCAATATTATTATCGGCTACAGTAAGTTTTATTTCACCGTCAACCACCATTCTTATTGCCTTTTGCGTTGAAACATTCCCCGGTATAATGTTAATATTAATGCCTCCGCCAATTTCTTTCTGGAGGTTTACCAATCGGCTGTAATAGGCTGAATTTCTTCGTACCGATATGGTTTCGCCAATAAGTTCAATAGGGTCGTTTATTAATGTTTTCTGTATTTCGTGTAATTTCATTTGTCGCCAGTTGTCGGGCTTTTTCTGAACCAGCACCTGGTGGGTCAGGTAAAGGTAATCCATAAAGTTAACGAAGTCTTTTCGTCGCTGGGTAACTGTTAGTCCGTGTGCTACAACATCGCCCTCGCCCCGGTTTAACATGTTTATCAAGTCGTTGATGTCGTTGGCTAAAACTACTTCCAGTTTAACATCAAGGTGGTCGGCTAGTCGTTGAAGCAATTCATATTCGTATCCCATTGGCTTGCCGCGGTATAAAAAGTACGAAATGCCACTATATACCATTATCGCTTTTAATGTACCATCTTCTTTAATTTCAGATAAATCTCTGTTTACTAAGGGATGCGTTACAATAACATGATCCGTTATTTGTTCATTTTGCATTTCTTCTTCAATAATTTTCTCTGTACACGATAAAAGCAGGAGGGTTTGAATAATAGCCAGGTAGAAATATTTCATAGGTATGTTATTTGGTTTATTTAAATAATAACAAAAGTGAATATGACCAAATATACGAAAAATGAAACAGTTTCTTAATCTTCAAAAAAATCTGGAAGGCGTAAGCAACCATTGTTCTCATTTAATTATATATTTGCCAATTATTGACTTACATCATATAATTATGATAAAATTCCGTGGCATAGTTGATTTTTCTCATCTGCAAAACGAAAAACAACGAGTAATTTGCCATAGGATTTTCAAGTATTAATTGAATTTCTAACCAACAAATTAGTGTATAATGAAGAAGCACAATTTTTACGCCGGACCATCGATCCTGTCTGAGTTTACAAAAGAAGAAACAGCAAAAGCTGTAATGGATTTTGCAGGAACAGGGTTGTCGGTCATGGAAGTGTCGCACCGTGGTAAAGAGTTTCAGGCCGTAATGGATGATGCTGTTGCTTTGGTGAAAGAATTACTTGAAGTTCCCGAAGGTTATGAAGTCTTGTTTTTACAGGGCGGGGCAAGTATGCA
>JAQICD010000137.1 GCA_027858715.1 Prolixibacteraceae bacterium | reverse complement strand
TGGTCAAGTGAGGTTAGTTTAGAAGATTCTGGATTATTATGCTTCGATCGTAGCGGCACTACCAGTTTCAGCCGTTACCGTTCCAGAGCTTACTCTGTTCGTTGCATTAAAGACTAAATATACAATTGACAATGGTTAACTCCTGTGAAATTTAGCAAAGCACACCGCAAAGCGAATTCCACAGGAGTTATTGTTTTGAGAAAGGCAAACTATTGGGAGTGGCAAATCGAAGATCACGAAGCATAGTGGAGTTAATCCCAACTCACCAAAAATGCGAAGCATTTATGATAAAACGCGAGTTGGAACTCGCGTCTCCCGAACACCATACCTGTTAATTCTCCAATACTACTGAAACAATTAACTGATTATTTGTATTTTTAACGAACAATTTTTTAAAACCAAACCGATGAAATTTCTACCTTTTAAACTTTGCATACTTATTTGCCTGCTAACGCAATTTGCATATAGCCAAAGTACTATTTCCGGTACTTTCACAATGCTTGCCAACCAGCAAATCCGTCTCGAAGGGTTTAACGGCTTTAACACTTATATGATTGACCGCACTCAAACCGACAATAACGGGAATTTCACCCTGCAATACGCCCCCAACGATTACGGAATGGGTTACCTTATTGCCGAAGACGAAAAGCCGTTTATACTCATCATTAGTGGCGAAAACATTCAGGTTAAAGGCAAAATGCCGGCCATGACCGAAAGCATTGAAATCCTGAAAGGAAAAGAAAACCAGCAGTTCGGGCAATATGCCTCGGAACAACCCCGCCGCGAACAAGCCCTGAGCGCCTGGGCTTACCTCGAAAAAATTTACTCAATGGACTCGCTTTTTGCCGTGCACAAAACGCCCAAAAATGCCATTAAGCAAGAGGCACAACGAATACACAACGAGGACAAAGCCTTTTTAGCCAGCCTCGACCCCGAAAGTTACGTAAGCTGGTTTTTGCCGGTTCGCAAAATGGTCAGTAGTGTATCGGCCGTTGCCCAGTACCGCACCGAAGAAATACCGGCCACCATCGAAGCCTTCCGAAATATGGATTACACCAACACCAAACTGTACAAAAGCAGTTTTCTGCTCGATGCCATCGAGAGCCATTTCTGGCTTATCGAAAACAGCGGACGTACACTCGATTCGGCATATATTGAAATGAATATCTCCATCGACCGTATGGTTGAAAACCTGCTGGCTGATGAGCAAAAACTGAACGAGATTACCAACCACCTGTTTAAATTTTTAGAAAGCCGTAGCTTGTTCGAAGCCTCGGAACACCTGGCGTTAAAACTTCTGAATGAAACCGCCTGTACCCTCAACAACGACCTGGCTGCCCAATTGGAAAGTTACCGGGCCATGAAAATTGGCAACACGGCTCCCGAATTTGCATTTGGAAACAATTTTTTAGCTCCAGCATACAAAGAGGTAAAACCCAAAAAATTGTCGGATATTAACTCGAAATACACGCTTATTATTTTCGGAGCCAGCTGGTGCCCAAAATGCAATGAAGAGCTAAGCAAAATGGTTGAATTGTACCCAGACTGGAAAAATCAGGGTGTGGAAGTTGTATTTATTTCACTTGACGAAGAACAAAAAGCTTTTGAGAACTTTGCTAAACCATTTCCGTTTATCAGCATGTGCGATTATCAAAAATGGGACAGCCCTGTTGTTAAGGACTATTTCGTATTTGCAACCCCTACCATGTATCTGCTTGATGACAAACGTGAAATTTTGCTCCGCCCCAACTCGGTAGCGCAAATGGACTCGTGGGTCGATTGGTATTTGATACATTAAAAACAAAACAAACCAACACCATCGGCTATTAATATTTTACGACTTCACGGTAATCATACAGAAATTCGCATACTTAAAGCAAGATTTAGAATAAAAAAGAGCCTGCAAAATGCAGGCTCTTTTCTCAAATAGGAAACACTCAAATTTTGGGAAATATGCGAATTGAGTATTCGTACTAAATTAATTATTATAAGCGTTTTCTCCGTGTTCATATACATCCAGACCTTCCTCCTCAATACGTCGAGTTACTCTCAATATACCAGCTTTTTTCAGTATAAAGAACAGCAACAAACCGGTACCGAATGCCCATGCAAAAAAGGCAAGAACACCAATAGCCTGAATACCCAATTGTCCAAATCCGTGTCCATAAAACAAACCACTGCTTGTAGAGAATAACCCCACGGCAAGCGTACCAAATGCACCTGCAACACCGTGTACCGATACAGCTCCTACAGGATCGTCAACCTTCAATATTTTGTCAAAAAACTCAACAGCGAAAGGCAGAATAAAACCGGCCATAATACCAATTGCCACAGCTCCCATAGGATCAACAACATCGGTTCCGGCTGTAATGGCAACTAAACCAGCCAATGCACCGTTAAGTGAAATCGATAGCGTTGGACGTTTATACCTTACCCATGCTACAAGCATTGCAGTAACCGCACCGGCAGCTGCCGAAAGGTTTGTTGTTACTGCAATATGCCCAAGGGCTACTGCATTGTCGGTACCTGCAGCAGCTAACTGTGAACCAGGGTTAAATCCGAACCATCCAAACCAAAGGATAAATACTCCTAATGCTCCCAG
>JAQICD010000102.1 GCA_027858715.1 Prolixibacteraceae bacterium | reverse complement strand
GGCACACCCTGCCATTTTCATTACGGTAACTTTCCACCAATCGGTAATAACCAGAGTAAATTCCGGTTTGTGGATTTGTACGCATGGAAACTTTGAAATACATGCCATAAAGAAAGCATATAATTTGCTGAAAATCAATACCCCCTTGGGGACTACAAATGAGAATTTGAAAAATGTCACAATTGATTATCAGTGCATTACAAGCCAAAGTATAATATTATAATACTTCGTTTCATATTCATTTCTTAACCGTTTTTTTTATTTAATTTATTCTCCTAAATAATAGCTTGTAACGGGAGATTGCATATAGCCCATTGAGCGATGGACAACATCAGAGCGGTAAAGAGGATCCTGCATCAGGCAAATCCTGCGGTCGGTTGCAGGGATGGTGCTTGAATAAATACGTAACTCGCCTGGTAGAACGGTGATCAACTCTTCACGCCAATCGCCATAAATATCCGCTATCATCATAATTGATCCTTCAATATTCTTATGCAATAACTCTGATGGGTATTTTAATATCGAATAATCGCGTACATCATATTTAGATAAGTTTTTACTTTTGGCAGAAACCTGAATTGATTCCCTGAGTTTATCAGCATCCCAAAAAATCCAGTTACGACAAGGCGGAACGCCTTCATTTCTGGCAAGATAAGCACCTTTTGCCGATAACATATACTTATCGGTACGACCAGCTTTTGCAGATTCTGAAGCAAAACATTCAAGTCCGGGAACTTCAGGTAAAATATCTGCAACCATTCCATCGCCAACGTGCTGAGTATGGTGTCCAATGTCCCAGACCGGTTCCCCGGTACGCGCATCCACCATCGAAACTCCAAGTTTATCATGCCATACTTCGTTGGCGAAAAACAGCTCCATTCCCGGACGGGAAGGATCTATATCGGTTACAAAACATTTATCGGGATGCCCCACACCGGCAGAAAACAACAATGTTCCATCATCATCAAGTACCGCTGATCCTAAAACTATTTCATCCCTGCCATCCTCATCCAAATCAACGGTATGCATGCCATGTGCCCCTTGTGATCGGACCACAGGATTTTCCTCATCACCGTCCCAGCGCCATTGTTTTTCAAGCTTATTTCCATTTAACTGGTAGGCATCCACCATCATCATCCTGTAGGTTCCCCTACATACCAACAACGAAGGTGTTTTCCCATCGAGGTAAGCCATTCCCATTTGGTTTCGGTTCGTCCTGTTGTACTGGCCAAAACGGTTGTTACGAGCCGGCCAGTCTACGCGATCCATTTCTTCTCCTGTTAAACCGTTTAGAATTGAACAATATTCAGATCCGTCAAAAACACGCCCATCCGAGCCACGGAAATCTACATCGACAGGTGCTGTTTTTACTGCTATCTCCGCTTTCCCATCACCATTAAAATCGTACACTATAAATGGTGAATACCAGATGCCCAGTTCAATATTCCAGCCCAGATCTTTACGCCATAAAAATGTGCCATCACTCAAATAAGCTTCCAACTTAAAAGTATCCGTACTTTTACGCCATACACCCGGATCAACACGTCCTCCGGGCTGTTTAATTACGAAATCATATTCACCGTCTCCATTTAAATCTCCTACGGCTATTCTATCCGGGGAATATTCACCTCGAAACTTAATGGTTTTATATGGCAAACCTGATGGTACCAAGTTCACCTTTTCTGAAGGCTTCAGCTCCCTTCCTTCAACTACAGGGCACACCCAATATTCCACTCCCTTAACCGATGAAATACGATCAAGAAAATCGGTGGTATTAACAATGGGCTTATCATTGAGTTTTTTTGTTTTTTTGCCATTTACCGATCGGTACACGTTAAAAGCTGTGTCATCTGCATCGGTCTTTAACAATCTCCAACTGATATATGCCTTGTTCCCTTTCGTTTGAACAGCCAGAACACCCCTGTTAATTTTTTCAGTAACGCGCTGTGCAGCCCAACCCTCAACTTTAGGTTTTGGGGCATGGTCTGGTTTAAGAATGGGATAGTTGTACAAACGCTCTCTTGAATCCTGGGCATTAGACCAAATTACACAGGTGAAAAGTAAAACAATCAAAACAGGTAAACGAAAAAAGGTGGTTGATCTTAAATGATTCATAATTTATGGTTTTTTTTTTGAAAGAATTGTTATTCAATTTTTAGAAACTGTTTAAATTTTGTTTTTGGAAGATGTTTTTAATGTATTGAGTTCTTAAACGATTCAAAATTGACGATAATAGCACCGCTATATGAGGAGATTTTGAAGAAGTGTAAGGGCT
>JAQICD010000096.1 GCA_027858715.1 Prolixibacteraceae bacterium | reverse complement strand
TTGAAATGACCAAGATGTTTAATCTTAAAATAGAGGACATTATGAAAGTGTAGCTACAGAACTATGAAAAATATTGGAGTTTACCCCTATAAATCCTCGTTTTCTTGTAGTAAGTTCCGATCTAACAAAAATGTAACTAGCTGAAGTGTAAGTAGCTAAAATGTAATATCGGTATAGTTCGGAACTTCGGTCAAAAAAGAGTAAACGCCGCTTTCGAAATCGACCCTGCAACAATAGTGATTCATGCCATTGGTAACCAGCAGATAAGGTACTTTAAGCCTGATGTTGTAAACAGCAATCTGGTCGAATACTTTTTGGTCGATTTTCACATCGGGGGCTTTGCATTCAACCAGTAAAACGGGTTCTGTTTTTTTGTTGTAAGCTACAATATCGTATCTGAACTCACGGTTGTTAACTTTTATGCTTTTTTCGACCGTAAGCAAACTCCCCGGAAAACCTTTATAATCGCGCAGGTAAATAAGGCAATTCTGACGCACCCATTCTTCGGGTGTAAGCGCAACATACTTTTTTCGCGATTCGTCGAAAATGCAATGTTTCTCTTTAATCACCTTAATTTTTGGGTGAGCAGGCGGGAAATTTAATATTGGTAATTTTATTGGCATTGTTGTAAACAAATTTGATTCAAAACTAATTATTTAAAACCAACCTGCATGATGGATTATTTGTATTTTTGCCATTATACCCTTTCAAAGTGCCGGGTTTATGAATAAATATTGCAACCAATGAAGTCGAAAGAGGAAATAGTAAACAACTGGCTACCCCGATATACAGGGCTCAAAGTTGAAGGATTTGGCAAATATATTTTGCTGACCAATTTTCAGAATTATGTCGAAATGTTCGCCGAAAAGTTTAACGTTCCGGTTATTGGCGAAGAACGCAACATGCCCAACGCTACAGCCGAGAATATCACTATCATCAATTTTGGCATGGGAAGTCCGAACGCGGCTACTATTATGGATTTATTAAGCGCAGCAAAGCCAAATGCAGTTCTTTTTTTGGGCAAATGTGGCGGGTTAAAATCCATTAATAAACTTGGCGACTTAATTTTACCCATTGCAGCTATAAGGCACGATGGAACATCGGACGATTACCTGCCGTCCGAAATACCTGCCTTGCCTGCTTTTAACCTGCAACGTGCCGTTTCGACCTCTGTTCGTGACTTCGAACGCGATTATTATACTGGGGTGGTATTTACTTCCAACAAAAGGGTTTGGGAGTACGACGAGAAATTTAAAGAATATTTGCGCAATACAAGAGCAATGGGAATCGATATGGAAACAGCTACAATTTTCGTTGTTGGTTTTGCCAATAAAATACCAACAGGAGCTTTGTTGCTGGTGTCGGATCAGCCAATGATTTCGACTGGTGTTAAAACCGAGAAAAGCGACGAGTTTGTGACCAAAAAATTTGTAACCGACCATCTTGATATTGGTATTAAAGCAATGAAAATAATTCGCGACAACGGACGTTCGGTTAAACACCTGAAGTTCTGATATTAAAAATAAACTCCAGTATGGATTACAACAATATACTCGAAAATCTAAAGAAGAAAATTTACCATCCGGTATATGTGCTGATGGGTGATGAGCCTTATTTTATTGATAAAATAAGCGATTATATTGCTCACAACGTATTGCCCGAGGCAGAGCGGAGTTTTAATCAGACAATTTTATACGGGAAAGATACTACTGCCGATACTTTACTTACAGTAGCCAAAAGATTTCCGATGATGGCTGCCCACCAGGTGGTTATTTTGCGCGAAGCACAGAATCTGAAAAACATAGAAGACGAGCTTTTGTCTTATGTAATGAACCCGCTTTCTTCAACTATTCTGGTTATTTGTTACAAGTATAAATCGATCGATAAGCGTAAAAAGTTTTACAAAGAAGCTTCAAAGCAAGGTGTAGTTTTCGAATCGAAGAAAATTTACGATAATCAATTGATTCCCTGGATTCAGAACTACTGTAAGTCTAAAAGTTATCAAATTCAGCCTCCTGCAGTTGCGATGCTGGCCGATTATCTGGGTGCCGATATCAGCAAAGTTGCCAACGAGCTTGATAAGTTGATGATTCTGCTCCCGGTTAATTCAACCATTGCTCCGGCTGATATCGAAAAAAACATTGGTATCAGTAAAGACTTTAACGTTTTTGAGTTACAGAACGCACTTGGCGAACGCGATGTGTTAAAGGCCAACCGGATTATTAATTATTTTGGGGCAAATCCGAACCAGAACCCTATTCAGAAAACAATTGCAACGCTTTATTACTATTTTAACCGCTTGTTGAAAATTCATCTTTCGAAGGATAAATCGAGGGATAGTTTAATACGCTTGCTGGGCATACAGCCATTCTTTTTTAACAATTACATGCAGGCTGCTAAAAGATACACACCCGCAAAGGTTGTTGCCATTATTTCGATACTACGCGAGTACGATATGAAATCGAAAGGTATTGGAAATGTGTCGTCGTCGCAGGCCGATTTGCAACGTGAAATGATTTATAAAATACTACACTGATTATGTCGTTATTTATTGTTTTAATTACCATTGGAGTTTCTGTATATGCTTTTTATAATCAGCATATTGTGGCTAAATTAAGTCTTTCGCCTTATCGCGTAAAAGAAAGTAAAGAATATTACCGTTTGCTTTCGCATGGGGTAATACATGCCGACTGGGCGCATTTGCTTGTTAACATGTACGTTTTGTATATGTTTGGGAAAGTTTGCGAAACCTATTTCTCAATCTTTTTCTCGATAAGTTCAAGTGTGCTGTTTGTCTTGTTTTATGTAGCTGCGCTTGTAATCAGCGGATTGTTTTCGGTTTATAAACACCGAAATCACCCGGAGTATTCGGCCATTGGTGCATCGGGAGCTGTTATGGCTGTGGTGTTTGCAACCATATTTTTTGACCCGTGGAATAAGCTGTGGTTTTTTGGAGTCATTCCTATACCTGGAATTGTGTTTGGCGGGCTTTACCTGGTTTACAGTTTTTACATGGACAAAAAAAACACCGACAACATCGGGCACGATGCCCATTTAAGCGGTGCAATTTTTGGATTGGTATTCCCTGTGATATTAAAATTTAGCTTGATAAATCATTTCTTTGGGCAATTGTTTCCGGGCTAGTTCATGCCGGGATTTTCGGGAAAGTTTTCCCACAAGATGTATCTCCCGCCTTGTTTTCTTACCATTCGTTTCCATAATTGGGGCGAGGTGTCGAGTACCATCGTGGGCGATATGTCTGAAACCAGCCATGAGTCGTCTGTGAGTTCATCGGTTAGCTGGCCTTTGTCCCAACCCGAATAACCCAGGAAAAAACGGACATTTTTTTCGTCGGCAACACCCGAATCGACCATTTGCCTTAATATGTCGATGTTGCCACCCCAGTAAAGGTTTTCAGTTATATGTATGCTATTGGGGATTTGAGAGCCTAAACTGTGAATATAATACAATGATTCGATATTAACAGGGCCTCCCAGGCAAAGATCTCCTTTGTATTTTGGGAATTCTTCTGAGAAACCTTCTATTTCGAAATTTACTTTTTTATTCAATACAAAACCTACCGTGCCCTGTGCATTATGCTCAACCAAAAAAATAATAGATCGGTTAAAGTAACTGCCCGGTAAAAAAGGTTCGGCAATTAAAATACGGCCTTTTTGTGGTGCTACGTTGTTCGACTTAATTTTAAACAGGTCGGGATTTATCTTCATTTGTTTAATGTTTTACAAACAGTGTTCTGTTTAAATATCAATACAATATATAAAAATATTAAAAGAAA
>JAQICD010000074.1 GCA_027858715.1 Prolixibacteraceae bacterium | reverse complement strand
TTGGACTAAAAGAATTATTCAGGTTCATAATTGGTTGATTTAAAGTTTTGTTTAGAAAGGGTATGATAAAGAAAAAAAGCCACTGACAATCAGTGGCTTTTGTAGTCCCGACGGGAATCGAACCCATATCTACAGTTTAGGAAACTGCTATTCTATCCGTTGAACTACGGGACCATCTTTTATTCAGGCCTCAAAAATAGACAAAAACACAATCTGTGCAAAATTCTTTTTATGCTTTAGATGCGTTTAGATTTTCTTTTCTTCATGTTTTACATAGAATTGAAAAGAATCATTTTATCTCCATTTAATGCGCTTACACTATTTTATTTATTTTTGCCATTCAAATTATAGAAGGGGATATTCAATGAAGAAGTTTATAATTATTATTGTTGCAGTTTTTTTGATGTTCAATGTTGCAATGGCACAAGAACAACTTTTTTTAAAACACGATAAAAATCTGAATATTGGCATGGGGTTTTTAAATCATCCTGTAATTTCAGCTACGCTTGATTATGGTATTATCGATGATGTTTTCGATTATGGTACTATTGGTGCCGGCCCATATGCCGGGTTTGGATTTAGTGCTACACACACTTATTTGCATGCCGGTGCAAGGGGAACTTTTCATTATCCGTTAATTGAAAAGATAGACACTTATGTTGGTTTGGGTGTTGGCTTTAACCTGGGTATTGAAACAAAAGAAAAAATGATTTGGCATCCTAATTTTGTAATTGGCGCTAATTTTCCAATAAACGACGACATTACTCTATATGGAGAACTTGGCACCGGCGTTTCTTATCTTGCTTTTGGTTTTATACTGTATCTTTAGTTGTAACCACAAAAATTGATTTGTGTTTGATATAAAAAAGGGGTTCTGAAAAATGAACCCCTTTTTAGTGTGTATGTAAGTCATTTATTATTTTGTACTTACTACTTTGAATACTTTTACTTCATTGTTCATTTCAACAGCAAACAAGTACATTCCCTTAGCAGGTACATGAATGCGTGTTTCGGTTGTCGAAGCTTTTGTTTCCATCACTTTCTTGCCAGTAATGCTGTAAACGCTAACCTTATAGTTGTTAGTGTTAGCGCGAACTGTAAATGCGCCATCCGAAACGGTTGGGAAAACATTTACCAACTGGTTGTTGATGGTATTAACACTGGTTTCAATGCTAAAATTTATGGTGTAGGTTGCTACAGTCTCCCCATCCTCGGCAGTAACTGTAATTGTTGTTGCTCCAGGTAATCCGGTAGCAGCATCAGTGTTAACCGAAGCATTTTCGTTGCTGGTTGTTGCTGTAACCTCTGGTACATCAGTTGTTCCGGCAGGCAGCTCAACATCGTATGAGAAAGTTTCGGCACTGAAACCATCAACGGATGTTTCATTGTATTGCAAATCGGTCAGCGATGCATCATCTGATAATTCTACATCTACGTCGAAATTAACGATGTATGTATTTTGGTTCTCTCCATTGGCCGAGGTTACGGTAATGGTTGTAGCTCCTGGTATTTCATCGGCTGCTACTACAACAACTGTTGCACCTTCGGCTTTAGGTATGGCTGTTAATTCAGGAGTTGTAGTGCTGCCCATAGCCAGTACCGAGTCGTATTCAAATACATAAGAGGCAAATCCTTTAATGGTATCCTCGCCAAAAGTAATGGCCGATAAAGTAGCGAGCGATTCGTTGGTCTCTTGTGGAAAGTTCAACGAGCGCATTGCGACGGTATTGTCATCCATTGCACCGGCGTAAATGTTTACTTCCAGTATCTCTCCCATCCACGATGGGTCAGGCCAGGCACCTTTACCGATCCATGCATTTTGGTTGCTGATTTTACTAATCTGAACATCGCCGGGCAATGGCATACTTGAAACTTTATAGCCGTCGATGTACCATTTGATGGAATCGTAGGTAAGTACGCTGACAAAATGCTGGGCAACATCAGGTGTTGCTTCCAGTCCTGCGGCAGTAACTGCTGTACCGGTTCCGACTTCAGTCCGGCTTGCATCATCACCGCGTGTTGGCTGTACCCAGTAACAGTTTTCGCCACCATTATTGGTGCCAAAATACATCAGCATGGTGTAGCTATCGTTTTGGCCGTTTACCACATAGGCTTCCAGGGTAATCGAAGTATATTCGTTAATGGCTATTTCTTCGGACGGAAGTGTTATGTGATGCCCGTTGGCCGTTGAGATAAATTTACCTTCGGTAATTTCACCACCGGCAACTTCGCCGTGTGCATTGCCAACTACATCTTTAGCTGTACCATCGGCAAAAGTCCACGAGTGATTGAGCGTAAGTTCTGAGTCAACTTTGTAGTTGATGTTGTAGTCCCTGGTTTCACCCGAAACCGTAATTGAAACGGTAATAGTTCCACTTGATTCTACATCAACAGAGCCGGTACCTTCTATTGTTGCACTGGCATTGTTTGAAAAGGCTTCAACATTAACGGATGTTGTTCCAACTGGGAGTACCATTTCGTAATCGGTTTTAAAAGCTGCAAATGCAGGAACTTTAACACCTTCAATATAAATACTGTCGAGCGTATAGTCTTTTTCTTCGGGCGAAACAAGCATCCAATAGGTATAGGAATCGTTATCGTCTAGTACTTTATCGTTAAAAACGCCTCCTACGGCATCGGAGTTACTTCCCAGTAAATCACTATTGTAAGTTGGTTTGGCCATTGAGTGGATACGGAATTTACCGGGCTCGTATTCTTCAAATGAGAAACGGCTGCTATCAAGGTCAGCGGTTAATTCGCTGCTCATTTTCAAATCCCAGGTCGATGTTGGAATTGGAACGATGTGCTGATCCATTGCACTCTTAATGAAATATTGTCCTTCGATACCACTTTCGACTAGAGTGAAAGTTTGTTCCGGGTCGTCCGCGTTTAAGTTTTTAATCATTAAGGTGCTGTCTGAAAGTCCTGTCAATACAAGCCTTGAAGTTTCATGAACAATTAAAAACTCTACGTCGGGTACGGCAAGGGTCGAAAAGATGTTTAGGGTATAAGTGGTTGTTGCATTTTCATCTTCCGAAGTACAGGTTAGGCTAACATTGGCTTCGCCCGACGAAAGATCAACACTTCCGCCGCCGGTAACTGTTGCTCCTTCCCATGTAGGTATTGCGGTTACGTCAACGCTTGTTACGCCTGTTGGTACAAAAGCTGTATAAACGGTGTCGAATTGATAAAAATCTTCTTTAATATACCCGGAAGATAGTTCAATACCTGACAGGGTCGAGACCTTTTCTGGTTCATCATGGAAGATGCTGACATAATAGGCATATTCTGAACCATCAAGAGCTGTAACTAATATTTCTAAATCAATGCCATTCTCGTTAAAGGTTATCACATTACCTTCAATAGGGTTTCCCATGCCGTCGAATATTTCAACTTCTGAGCCTTTTTCTGTCGTAGTAGTAGTGAGCTCAATTTTTGTAGTTCCGTAAGGGACGAAAATTTCATAATCGGTTTCGATTGGATCAAACGCTGGCGAAATTTCACCAACATTTGTTTCGAGCGTTGCGATTGTCGGATCTGAAGTTTCGATAGGGAAGTCCAGTGAGCGGGTGTAAATGGTTGCTTCGTCCATTATGCCGCTGTAAACATTAAACTCGAAAAGAGTGCCAAGCCACGTTGGATCATTTTCATATCCACCACGGGCAATCCATGCAAAGTCGTTACTCAGGTTGGCAATGCTGTTGTGCTCGTCGAAAGGTGTAGTGCCTATAAATTCACCATTAATATACATTCTTATTTCTGTTTCTGAAAGAGTGACAACAAAGTGATATGTCTCATTGAGCGTATTGGCCGGACCATCTTCATATCTTACTTCGTTTTCTACAGTCCATGGTTCAGTCAGATTCCCGCACGAGATGACTGTGCGGGTTGCCGGCTGTATGGCTAGAAACACACCATTTGCTCCAAGCCCGGGTGATCCTTCCGAACCTCCAAAGTACCAAAGCATTGAATTGCCGGGGGTTACCGAACTGGACAGGAGGTAAGCTTCAATAGTAACACTTGAATGTGTGTTGATAGCAATTGCTCCAGCGGGTAATTCAATATATTCCCCATCGGCAGAAGTGGTGTAAGTACCGTTAACAATTTCTCCGCCAATGATTGAACCGTGTGCTTCTCCCACTACATCATTGGCTGTTCCGTCGGTAAAGTCGTACGAGTGTTCCAGTGTTGCCTGAGCAAATGATACTCCGCTTAGGAACATTACTAAACTAAATAAAAGTAAAATTTTTTTCATACCCATTTCTTTTTAATTAATGTATTATTTAAATGATAATTTAAGATACTAAAAAAGTTGAGCTAATTTATTTAATGATCTTGCCATAGAACGTAATAAATTCGACAATCAGTTGTATTTTTTTGATATTACTATCAGTTGTGGCGTATGAAAGTTGAAGAGGGCAGGGCTTTTTGAATTTTCCAACTCAAAAACATTGATGCATTTTTAGTAAAACAAAATATGATTATTAAAAGTTTCTCCAATACAAAAATATCTTTTTCCAGCATAAATTAGTATTTTTGAGTGAATAAAAAAGCATTTTTAAATGAAGCTACTCCATACCTCCGACTGGCATTTAGGAAAACGCCTTGAGAATTTTTCGCGCAATGAAGAACAACAAAAAGTGCTGGATGAGATTTGCATTGTAGCTGACAGTCATGGTGTTGATGCTGTGATTGTTGCCGGCGATTTGTTCGATACTTTTAATCCACCTACCGAAGCGGTCGATTTGTTTTATAAATCACTAAAGCGTTTATCAAAAAACGCTACACGGCCTGTAATTGCCATAGCCGGGAACCACGATTCGCCCGATCGCATTGAATCGCCCGACCCACTGGCTCGTGAATGTGGAATTATTTTCGCCGGTTATCCCAACTCTGAAGTTGCTTCTTTTGAACTCGAATCGGGGCTAAAAGTCTTAAATTCAGCCGAAGGATTTATCGAATTGTCAATACCTGGAAACAATTGTCCACTTCGAATTATTTGTACACCTTATGCAAACGAATTCAGAATGAAAACATTTTTGCATAGCGAAGACAAAGAAGATGAACTGCGTAACGTGCTGGAAAAGAAGTGGCAGGCACTGGCCGACGATTATTGTAATGATAGCGGAGTTAATGTACTTCTTTCGCATTTATTTATGGTACGAAAAGGAGCAGAGCAGCCCGAAGAACCCGACGATGAGAAGCCGGTTTTACATGTGGGGGGTGCTCAGGCAATTTACACTGAAAATATACCGCAACAGATCCAATATGTTGCTATGGGGCATCTGCACCGCATGCACAGGGTCGATTCATCACCCTGTCTGGTTTATTATAGCGGCAGCCCTTTGTCGTACAGTTTTGCCGAGGCCGACCAACGAAAATACGTACTTATAATTGATGTTGAGCCCGGGAAGAATGCCGATGTAACCCAAATAGAACTAACTACCGGGAAAAAGCTGTTGCGAAAACGTGCCGAAAGTATCGATGAAGCTTTGGTATGGTTAACACAAAATCCCAACAATCTGGTTGAGCTTACCATAGTTACCGATACTTTTTTGAATGCTGCCGGACGCAAACAGCTTAATGCAGCCCATGGCGGTATTGTTGCCATAATTCCTGAAGTGAGAAACATCGATTTGCTTAGTCAGACCAATACAAAAGAAATTGATCTTAGTCGCAACATGGAAGAACTTTTTGCCGATTACTTTACACACGAAAAAGGGCAGCAACCCGATGCAGAAATCATGAACCTGTTTAAAGAAATATTGGCACAGGAACAGTAAGACTTTTTTTATCGGCGACAAACGAATAAACTTTAAACCAACAAACAATGATACCCGTTTCACTCATTATACAAGGTTTGTATTCTTATCAGGAAAAGCAAATCATCGATTTCACTAAACTCACAGCTGCGCACCTTTTTGGAATTTTTGGTACCGTCGGAAGTGGCAAATCGTCGGTACTCGAAGCCATTACTTTTTCGATATATGGTAAAACCGACCGGCTAAACCTGTCGGGCGATAATCGCAATTACAACATGATGAATCTGAAATCGGACGAGATGCTTATCGATTTCATTTTTGAAACCGGAAAAGAGCAAACGCCTTACCGTGCTATTGTGAAAGGTAAACGCAACAGCAAGCGTTTCGAAGATGTGAAGAAACTTGACAGAACAGCTTACCGGCAAACCAACAATGAATGGATGCCGGTTGAGCTTGCAGAACTTGAAGCGGCCATCGGGTTGAGTTACGAAAATTTTAAACGAACGATAATTATTCCCCAGGGACAGTTTCAGGAGTTCCTGCAATTGGGAAATAAAGATCGAACCCAAATGATGAAGGAGTTGTTCAATCTCGAAAAATTTGAGTTTTATTATAAGGTAACTACACTTGAATCGGCCAATAACGAAAAATTACAAAATATTGAAGGGCAACTTCAACAACTCGGAGCTGTCGATTCCGGGCAGTTGAAAGAATACGAAACCCGGCAGGCTGAACTTCGAAAAGAACTCGCAATTCAAAACGAAAAACTTACTGGGCAAAGGGCATATGAGCAAAAATGGCAGCGATTAAAGGAGCTTCACCTTAAATTTAAAAATGCTCAAAATGAATTACAGGAATTCGAAAAGCTAGTTCCAAAATATACAGAACTCGAAAAAAAGATTACACGCTACGAGCAATGCCTGATCGGGTTTAAGCATATGATTGACACAAAGAATGCAACGGAGCAAAGAGCAAAAAGTCGCAGGAAGCAAATCAATATCGATTCGGAAAAATTGATAGCTGTAAAAGCTAAAATTGAAGTGCTCGAAAAATCGTTATCGGAAATTAAACCTGCATATGAAAAGCGCGAAGAATTGAAAAAGAAGGCTGATGAACTACTTCGCGCAATTAAAATAAACGAACTGAATCAATTAATTAAGACCGAAAGCGAACGGCTTGCAAACGGCAAGGAAGCCATAAAACAAAAAGACGAGGAAATACAACAAGCGAAAGAGGAGAAGGTCAATTTTGAAAAAGAACTGAAAACCTTGAAGTTATCGCTGCCCGACATGAACGAACTGGCAAATGCTAAATCGTGGCATGTTGAAAAGCAAAACATTGAAAAGCAGATTAAGGCCTCGAACACCGAATTTGAACGTGTTCAATCTGAAATAAATAAAGTAAACGATAAACTTAAAAATCTTCTGAGCTCCATAACAGTACTTAGCGAAAATGCTACTGCCGATGAAACCATCACGTTTCTTCGTAAAAAAACAGAGGCGGGCAGTGTACGCCAAACAGAGCTTGAGCTGTCAATTAGTAATTTGAGGGTGAAAGAGCAATTGCAAAAATATGCCGAAAGCCTTCACGATGGAGAGCCTTGTCCTTTGTGTGGGTCGGTACAGCATCCCGAGAAGTATAGCATCGGGGGGATAAAAGCTGAGCTGGAAAAGTTGAATTCGCAAAAAGCAAAAGAAGAAAGCACTATTGAGCAAACCCGCGAATTAATTGAAAAAATTAAAGAATTGGGCAGCCAGTCAAAGTTTATCAAACAACAAATTGAATTGGTGTCCAATAGCTTAAAAGAACAGAAATTATTACTTAAAAAACACAATGAGAAGTACCAATGGCCAAAATACGACAGCGAACAGCAAGTGAAGAAAGCGTTTGAGTGTGCAAACGAGGCGCAGGCAAAAATCACGATAGCTGAAACCAGCCTTGAAAAATTAGCAAACGAAATCGACAAAATGCTTACGGATAAAGAACGCTACATGGCCGGGATTGAGAAGATACATTCGATGGTGATTGAGCGTACATCTGAAGTTAAAACATTAACAGGGCAGCTTGGTATCATATCCATTAACGAGTACCAACAAAAGACGAAGCAGAACATTGAAAATGAAAACGTAATGCTCATAGAGGAGTACAACAAGCTTGGTGAACTTTATGATGACATTGGCAACCAGCTTACTGCTTACCGCAAAACACAGGACACGTTAAGCGGAAGTCTGGAAACCAGCAAAAAGGAATTAATGCTGGACGAGGAAAGCATTACCAGTCTAAACCGGCAGCTCGACGAGCAATTAGGGAAGTCTGAATTCGGTAATTTGGTAGAAGTAAAAGAGATTTTGGCACAATCAATTAATCTGGAGTTGGAGAAAACGAATATAACCAATTTCAAAGAAAAGCTGTCGGCATGGAAAAACCAGGCGAAAAATTTGGAGGATGAAATTAGCGGTCAAGAATATAAAGTAGAAGAACACGAAAAGATAAAAGCCGGGGTGCTTATACTCACCGAACAGGTAACGCAGAAAAATCAAGAGCTTGGACGCGTTGAGGAACTTTTGAAAAAGCTTAAAATTGATATTGAAAAGCAGAAAGACCTGCGAAAACAGTTCGAAGCATTAGGGCTGCGTGGTGAGAATATCAAAACACTAAAATCGTTGTTTAAGGCCAGCGGGTTTGTCAATTATATTTCGTCGGTTTATTTGCAAAATTTGTGCAATGCGGCCAACGACCGCTTTTTCAAACTTACCCGGCAAAAGTTAAGTCTTGAAATTACCGACGATAACAACTTTATTGTACGCGATTTTATGAATGGCGGTAAAACACGCAGTGTGAAAACCCTCTCGGGCGGACAAACCTTTCAGGCTGCTCTTTCGTTGGCACTGGCTTTGGCAGATAATATTCAAAAAATCACCGAATCGAACCAGAATTTCTTCTTTCTCGACGAGGGTTTTGGCTCGCTCGACAAAGAGTCGCTTGGTGTGGTGTTTGACACGCTAAAAACCCTACGGAGGGAAAACCGCATTGTTGGGGTAATATCGCACGTTGAAGAAATGCAACAGGAGATTGATATTCACCTGCGTATTGAAAACGACGAAAAAGAAGGTAGTTTGGTACGAAGAAGCTGGGCTGAGTAAGCTTTTATTTAGAAGCATTCAATATAACCGCGAAGTCAATAATCCGTTTGTTGTTTTAGAAAAAAGACTTATTTTTGCCGCACATTAATAAACCACTGGTGCCATAGCTCAGTTGGTAGAGCAACGGACTGAAAATCCGTGTGTCCCTGGTTCAATTCCAGGTGGCACCACAAAAAAAGGGAAAGATGATTTTGTTCATTTTTCCCTTTTTTGTGCTGTTTTATGCGTTTTTACGCGGATTTCAATGTTTTATTTAATTAGGACAACCTTATGCATTTTAGACACTTTCTTATTGTGTATTTTCACAAAATAAAGTCCTTCTTTTTCTAATTGCAGTTGAATACTACTTTCGAAACTGCCTGAATGATGAGTTTTCCCACTTATGTCGAATATTTCTATGTTATAAACATCGCCCCACGGGCATTCAGCCACAATGTTTCCGGATGTCACGGTTGGATATACTTTAATGTGTTTTAGTATCATGGTTTCATCAACGCCAGTTTCAATATCGACCGTAATTGTGTAGTTTTGAATTGTTCCATCTTCGGCGGTAACCGTAATTTGAATGGTTTGTCCCGATTCTTCAATGTTTATAATTCCTGTTCCATCAACTTCTGCGTTAGGCTCGTTGGTTGTAGCGTGTACCTCAATCGAAGTTGTGCCAGCTGGAACCGTGAGTGTGTAACTGGTAGTTTCGGTATCGAAAGCAGGCGACAGTGTTACAGGCGAAACATTCAGTTCTGCCAGGGAAGCATCATCAGATGGTTCTGCGATGAATGAACTGTAGTTCATAGCAATAATTTCCGGTTGCATAATCCCACTGTAAATGTTGAAATCGTGAATTGAACCAAGCCAGGTAGGGTCGGAAGTGTAACCACCCTTGCAAAGATAAGCTAATTCGTTTCCCATGTATTCAATTCTGTTGTTGGCTGCAAGTGGTTCTTCGGCAATCAACTGGCCGTCAACATACCAGGTGATGGAGGTGGTAGAAGCAATGGCCACCAAGTGGTGTTTTTTTCCGTCGTCGATTGCCGGATTCCCATTAACCGTTGTTTCGGCATTCCAGGGTGCGCTTGTATTTCCACATGATATTGCAGCCCGGTGCTTATTGCCATTAGCCAGTGTGGTGAAAAAGTAATTGGTTCCATAATTTCCTGTTTTTCCACCAAAATAGCTGAGCATGGTATTGCCGTTGTTTTGTCCATTGCCCGCTGTAACATAAGCTTCCAGTGTAAATTCGAGATACGTGTTGAGTGCAATTTCGTTTGCAGGAAGTGTTATGTAATCAGTGCCCTCGTTCGATGCATGGTAAACTCCGTCGGTAACTGTGCCACCGTTTATTTGACCATGGGCATTACCTATGAAATCATTGGCTGTGCCATCATCAAAAGTGTACGAGTGGTTAAGAATGAGTGATGAAACAGTTATCTCGATGGTATAAATCATTGTTGTTTCTCCATCGGGTGCAGTTACCTCTATCTTAGCCGTATTTTGTCCCTGACTGACATCAGTTAAGCCATCGCCACTTAAAAAAGCATTAGGGTTATTGGTTAGGGCAGTAATTTCAACCGAAGTGGTGCCGGTAGCTACGGGTAGGGTATAGTAAGTCGAATCGGGATGAAAAGCCGGGCGTAATGTTCCTGTGCTAAGGCTTAGCGATTTTAAGGTAGCATCGTTGTCTGACATCACTTCATACATTATGGTATAAGATTTTACATTTATACCGTTTTCGGCTGTTACGGTAATGCTTAGTGTCCCTTGTCCGTCTTCGTTAAGCGTAATTAGCCCGTCACCTTCAACCGATGCGTTTATATTGTTTGCAACTGCATTGATATTAATATTTTCTGTGCCATTGGGCAAGTAAAGATAATACGAACGTATATCAGAATTGAATGTGGGATCCAGTGTTCCTTTATCTATGTTTAGCGACGAAAGGCCGGCATCGCGCGACTGGGATAAATGGGTGTTGAAATCTTTATACAGCGATGAAGCAGGAATGATTTCCCGTTGCTGACAAGTGGACATCCATTCAAGAACAGCAGTAACATTATTGGCATCAAAAACACCTTCGATTTTTATTCGGTATTTATGCGATGGTTGTAACGAGAGCAAAGTCTGATGTTCTTCAGGGGTTTCTGCTTGCAGAGTTTCAATAACCAACTCATCGTTAATCCACATAGACGCCTGGCCGTTACTGGTAAAAAACAATGTATAGGCTTCGGCACAACTTGTTTCAATAACACCTTCGATGCGCATTTGTACGGTTTCACTGTTTGTGTTAATGGCTGAATCGGTTAATGCTACAAGGTCAGATTTTTGAAGAATTTCATTTTTCCAGTTGTTATCAAATAGATTTATTTCGAGTCCTTTGCCTGTTCCGGGTGTTGTTTTATCGATAAGGTAGTAGGGAACAATAATTTTTCCATCATTGTCGGCATGGCTGAATACAAATGAAAGCACCTGTTCGTTAAGCAGCGCCTCACGGTCGATAAGGCCTTCGTTTATTGCAGCAGCGCTTTCCGAAATATCAAATTTTTCCCAGGTTTGCCAGTTGTCGGCTGCCGAAGCAAAATAAATGCGATAATTTGGCGCAACTACATAAACGTTGTTGTTTTCGTCAACAGCAATTTCGCTGCGGTTACGGGTTGATGGGCCAACCACATCGCTATGCCATGTGCCTGAATTGTCACGGTATATGTGGCGCAGCTTGCCATTGTTGATTCTTGAATTCCAGAAACCGGTATTGGCTACACCTTCGTCGATATACGACTGAAGAATATGAATATTGCCGTTGTTATCAACAGCCTGCGATTCCTGGTTAATTAATCCACGGTTGGTGCCTACAGTCCAACCCTTTAGTCCGGGCGAGTGCATGCCCATTGGGTTGCTGAGTGTGCCAACCTGTTGTCCGTCGGAGTTGTTCCATGTTCGACCGTCATCGTCACTGTAGGCATAGTAAACATCGTGGTTGGTTTGAGCATCGGGTGTTTGACGCCAAACCCACGAAACATGTAAGCGACCCGAAGGGTCGTAGTGAAGCCCGTTGATGTAAGCATTTTCACCAACATCGGTTCCGTTGAGGTATTCGCCGAGGTATTGCCAGGTGCCATTATCGGCAGAGTATTCCCAAAGAAAATCGTCGCCGTCGCCACTCCAGCCAAGCCGGCATTCAAAAAGCAAATCGCCATTTGGTTTAGAGATAAAACGCGGATAGGTAACATTTACAACCCGGTTTCCGGCCACGAGGAAATCGCGGTTTGACCCAAATGACGATGCATCCCATACAAAATCATCAGGCGAGTTGGCCAGTCCGGGTACCGAAATACGGTAATTCAAATCGTCGTTATGATGGTCGTACGACAGATGGATGGTGCCATTGTTTTCGCAAATACCCATTGAGATTGTGTAGTGGTTGTCGGCTACACGTGAGGGTGATACGGTGTAATCGGTAAATACAATTTCTTCCCATTCTCCTATAGGTAATTTTTTACGTGCCAGACAAACGCGTGAGGTATTATTCCAGTAAGTTACGTATTGATAACCATTGTATGTCATAATCGCATTTTGCTGAAAAGAAGCAAAGTTGGCTCCTTCGACAGACGAGGCTGCAGTTGTTGTAACAATTTCGACCGGTAGTTTTTCGGAAAAACCAATGTATTCCATCGAGGAGAAAAGGGTTGAATTTACATACAGGCCACCATTAATTGTACCGTCGAAACCGTTTCCGGTAAGGTCGTTAGCATTAGTGGCCTGGTCGTCGAAATTCCAGTAAGCTTTAAGTCCGGTCTCATTTCCGTTAAGCCTTGTCAGTTTATTATCCTCAAGCTGTTGAGCGGTTCGGGCAGTAGTCCATATTCTTACTTCATCAATTTCGCCGGCCAGTGTTCGGTCGTCAATTACTTCGTCCCATCCAATGTAAGTCGTTCCTGAAAACGATGAAGTAGTGTAATTGCCTGAATGTGTGGTGAACTGCCCGTTTATATAAATTATTTTTTCAGTTGAGGTAACAACCAGTGCAATATGATTCCATTCACCGGTAATGGGTGCATGATCGGGTACCGGTGGATTATTTTCGTTATTCCATACACCTTTTATTTTACTTTGGTCGGTCCAGCGATCGTACTGAATGCCACTTACCGAGTTCCGGTTGTAAATTATTGTTGCATAAGGGTTTTGCGTTCCATTTGGTTTATACCACATTTCGATGGTTACTGGTAGTGCGCTAAAATTGAGGTCAGAAATAGCCATGTTGCTGTTGGCTCCGTTGGCTCCTCCGGGCAAACTTAGGGCATAGTTCGATTGTAAGACCTGTGTATTATCGTTTGAAGAAGATACAGGCTGGGCTTCAATGATATTGGAAATAAATGTTGCTGTTATAATCAGAATGATTAAAATATAATTGTTCGAAGATTTAGTGTTCATATTATTTTAAGGTTTGATTGTATATGTTGGGGTTAAAAGTAGTTTCCGGTAATTGCTCATGCGTTCATTTATTCAAAAAAGTGTATCATATTTTCGATTACAAATAAAAAAGGCCGCCGGATAACCGGCAGCCTTTTAATAACACATTCTAAATTTACTTTAATCTACTTTAATAACCTTGGTAATTTGATAAGCACCGTTGCTTTCAATTTTAATTAAATAAGTTCCGGCGTTTTCAATTTCGATGATTTCTTTCAACGATTCGGCTTGTTTCGATTTAATAAGTTTACCACTTAGGTTGAATACAGAGATTGTTCCCGGATTATTAGAGAATTCAATATTGAATAATCCGTTTGAAACGGTTGGGTAAACCTTAATGATACCCAGTTCGGTTGATGTAAATCCGGTTTCGTATGCAAATGTTACTGTGTAGGTTTGTGTTGAACCATCCTGTGCAGTAACAATTACTTCGGCCACGGTGTTGTCTTCGCTGATTGTAATTGTACCATCGCCGGCAACTGTTGCAGCTTCGTGATTTGCTGAAGCAGTTAATTCAACCGAAGTTGTATTCGATGGAATAACTACTGTGTAGGCAAGAACACTTGCACTGAATCCGGGCGAAAGTGTACCTACACTGCTTGACAATCCGGCCAGTGTCGCATCGTCTGATCCGGCTTCGGTTTTTACCAAAACGTTGTAAGTTTTCTTCTCTCCATTTTCAGCAGTTACCACGATGCTTACATTAGCATCGCCCGATGATAAGTCGATAGTTCCATAACCACTTACAGTGGCAGCAGGATCGTTAGGTGTAGCCGAAATTTCGATAGACGATGTACCGTATGGAACTGTAACCGTATATGATGTTTTTTCAGGATTGAATACTTCATCGAACGAGCCATTGGTAACGTTAATGCTAGACAAAGTAGCGTCATCCGAAAGGCTTATGCTGATATCCTGTATAAGCCATTCAGCATTTTCATTTCCTTCAAGATCCTTGTTGGCATACAGGCGGTCGCCGGCATTTACTCCGTCGGTAGCCAGATATTTGTCGATAGCCATATTTTTCAGTGAGAAGAATTCGCCTTCGTCGGTGATTTTCCATTCGCCTTCGGCCAATTCACCCAGTTGGGTATCCCATGTGTTGGCTGTTGATTTGCTGAAATAGCGGTATTCAACATCCTGAACGATGTAGAAGATGCTATCATCTGTTCCTGGGTTAACTGGCTTGAGCATGAAGTGCTGCGAAGGATCGTTTTCGCCTCTTTCCTGTAGGCGAGGTATAAACTCGTCGTCAGGGTTATTGCCAATTACCAGGTTACTTACTTTTTGAGTAATGAAGTAACGGGTATAAGGATCAACAGCAGTTATTTCAACAGTATCGACCGCAGTTGCTCCATCGTTAATGAAAACAACCAGTTCGCCTGTAGTTCCGATTGCAGCTTCGGGAGCATCAATTTCAACTAGTACAGCTCCGGCTTCGAGTTCTGCAGCTGATATAGAGGCGGGTGTTGCACTGAAGCCGGCAGAGAGTTCAATGGTTACATTGCCAACTACATTAATACCCGAGATATAAAGCGGATATGCTTTCAATCCTTTTTCAACCTCAATTTGCTTGCTTTCAGATAATGTGATTTCAGCATTGAAACCAATTTCGTCGGCAGTCAACAATTTCCACATGGCTCTGTCGTTTGCTGCTTTGTCGGGGAATACACCGTCGCCCGATGCTGTTCCGTCTGTTCCAACATAAACTGTAGCAGCTTTGCTGGCAGCCTGGATGTAAACATATCCATCGCTGGCAGGTGCGAATGTAAATCGATAGTCGTCGGATGTAGCCGCAGTATCAGCTGCATAACCCAGTTTCCAACCATCAAAGTGGTATAAGTATTCACCTTCTTCAGAAATGATAAAATACTGACCGGCAGTATGGCTTTCAACAATTTTAAATTGCTGGGTTAGGTTGATTATGTTTGCATCGGTAATTGCCAGTCGTCTATCGGCTTCGCGTACACCAAATACAAGCTCGCTTGTTTTTTGCTGAATCCAGTATGTTTCACCAGTAACCGGTTCAAACATTTCAATTATTTCGATGGTGTAAATTGTAGAATCTTCACCAATTGATACAATAATTTCTATGTTACCTTCAGCAACATCAATATTGCCTGTTCCTGATATCACTGCTTCTTCATCTTCAGCCGTTGCTTCGATGTTTACACTTGCAGTTCCGGCTGGAACAGTTAACGAGTAATCTGTAACTTCGGCTAAGAATTCCGGCGATAAGGTTCCAATGTCGGCACTTAATGATGCTAGTTTCGTGTTGGTTGCTACCTGTCCTTCTTCTACATTTATGGTGTAGGTATGGGTCGAAGTACCATCTTCGGCAGTTACAATAATACTTATTGTATTACCAGCTTCTTCGAGGTCGATTGTTCCGTCGCCTTCAATAGTTGCATTTTCGTCGGTTGCAGTGGCCGTAATAGTTACTTCGCTTGTTCCGGTAGGTACGGTTAACGTGTAGGTGTAAACGGCAGCGTCGAAATCGGCATCGAATTCTCCTATGTTGCTTTCAATTGCAGACAGAGTGGCATCGGCCGAAGGTTGGCTCATGAAGAAATTGTATCTTTCTTCAACACCGGAGGCATCCATAATTCCGTTGTAGATGTTAAATTCGTGAATGGAACCGAGCCATGTCGGGTCGTTCACATATCCACTTTTGCACAAATAGGCAAATGTGTTGCTGAGGTTGCCCAGTTTGTTGGCTTCAGCTAGAGTCGTTTCTCCAACTTTTTCACCATTGATGTAGAATGTCAGAACCTTGTTGGTGATGGTTGTTACGATATGATGCATTGCTCCATCGTCGAGTAAAACGCCATCCACACCGACTTCGGCACTCCATGGAGAGGTTGTGTTGCCACATGATATTGCGGTACGGCTTTTTCCGCCATTTGCAACAGCTGTGTAAATATAGTCGGTTCCGAAGTCTCCGGTAGTATTTCCAAAGTAACTCAGCATGGTGTTCGTGTTGCCATTTAGTCCGTTGGCTGCTGTTATGAATGTTTCAAATGTCAGCTCTTCGTATGTGTTTATGGCAATAATGTCGGCTGGAAGTTCAATGTAATCTGCACCCTGTGTTTGTGCAGTATAAACCCCGTTTGTAATATTTCCTCCATTTACAGTACCATGTGCCTGTCCAATCACATCGTTTGCTGTGCCGTCTTCAAATGTGTAAGAGTGCATCAGCGTGGTGTTGGCTATAATAATATCGATGGTATAAGTTTTGGTTGTTACGCCATCTTCGGCAGTTACAACAATATCAACAGTTTTGCTGCCATCGGTTAAGTCGATTGTACCATCGCCTGCAACACTTGCCTCTTCTCTGTTCGGAGTAGCAATAAGGTCAACCGAAGTTGAGCCCTGTGGCAGTGTAAGCTGATAATCGGTGGTAAGCATTTCGAATTCAGGTGTTATGTCGCCAACCGAAGTGCTAAGCGAGGCGAGTAAAGCATCGGACGATGAAGGACCGCTAACAAATTCATTATACCTCTCAGCTATCTCATCGGCTGATAATGGTCCGTTGTAAATGTTATATTCGTGTAGCGAAGCATTAAAGTTCGGATCGGACCATACACCTTTGAATAAGTAAGCAACGTCGGTGGCGATTTCAGGAATGAAATTGCTTTCAGTTTCGACCGAGCTTACCAGTTTGCCGTCGAGATAATACAATAATTCGTCGGCAGACAGAATTACCGCAACATGGTGCGGTTTGGCATCGTCTAATTCAACATTGCGCGGAGCGGTTATTGTTGTTGTGCCATTGTTAATTTCAGCCCTCGACTCATTAGCATTGCTTCTTGTAGGCTGATACCAGAAACATCTTTGTCCGGCTGTGTTCGATCCAAAGTAGCTCAGCATGGTAAAACTGTTAACGTTCTGGCCATCTGAGGCCTCAAGCATAGCTTCAATGGTTATTGTACTGTATGTGTTCAATGCTAGTGCTTCACCATCGAATGTAATGTATCCGTCGTCGGGCGTAGAAGCACCATCTACTACGCACACACCGTCAACAATTTCGATAAAGCTACCCATCATTGTGCCATCTATATCGCCAACCATATCTTCAGCTGTTCCATTTTCAAAGGTGTAGGAGTGTCTTAATACTGCATCCGATAAGGTAATGTTAACAGTGTAGGTTTTCAAGGTGCCATCTTCGGCAGTAACAACAATAGTTACAGCTTTACCACCGTCTGAAAGATCGATTGTGCCACCACCAGTTGCTGTTGAGCTTTCCTGGTTAGGTGTCGGTGTGATTTCAACTTCTTGTACATTGGTTGGAACAACAAGTTTATAACTACTGATTGCCGGTGAGAATTCAGGCATAAGTGTACCTTCTGAAGCATCTATTGAAGCCAGCGTTGCGTCTGATGATTCTGAGATAATCTCGTAGTTAATGGTGTAAGTTTTTGTCGTTTCTTCATCAATTGCAGTTACTACAATTTCTTTCACACCACTTTCGTCTGCTATTTCAAAGATTCCTTCGCCGGCAACTGTTGCGTCAACATGGTTAGGAGTTGCTGAAATAGTTAATGACGTGCTGCCCGATGGTAAAGCGACAAAATAAGTTGTTGTATCGGGTTTGAATTCTGGTTCGAGTACTGCATTAGCAACCAACAGTGAAGCCAGTGTGGCATCGTCTCTTCTGAAAGAAGGCACATAGATGCCATTTGTAATGCTTCCATGGTTTTCGGCTGCAGCATTGTCAATTGCCAGTGTTGAGTGTTGTACATCGAAGTTGTAGTAGCCTACAAGCGATTCCTCGACACCTTCGAGTACTTTGTATTTGTTGGCCGCGAGTTCTTCGGCAGTTTTTTCGGCACTCCAAACGCGTACCTCATCAATGGTGCCTTTGAATGCCCGATCGTCGGCTCCGCTGTCCCATCCAATATAAAGTTTGCCTTCGGAGAAATCGTAACTTTTATTGCTGATTTCAGTTTGTGAAGCTTCACCGTCAAGGTAAATTGTGCGTGTTTCTTTAGTAAGAACAATAGCTACATGGTGCCATTTATCGACAGATACTGCCTTGCCGGTAACTGTTCCATAATCGGTGTCGTAGTCTGAAATGAATCGCAGTTTGCCTGCTCCCTGCCATCCCGAAGAATACTGAACACCTTGTTGATCATCACCTCTGTGAAAGAATAATCCGGTAACATCGTTTTGACTTCCATCGGGTTTAATCCACATTTCAATGGTGTAAGGCAGACTGTTAAGGTTTAGTCCTGAAATATCGATATTGCTCGTATTTCCATCACCTCCGGGGAGATACATGGCGTAGTTGCCAAAGTTTACTTCGTAATTAATGGTGTAGGTTTTTGTGGTAACCCCATCTTTGGCAGTCACAACCATAACTATTGAGCCACCTTCATCAAGTACCTCGAACTTACCGGCACCTTCAACCTGTGCTTCTTCAACCCGGGTAATTGCAGAAATATCGACAGAGTCGGTTCCGGCTGGTAAAACCAGGTTGTATTCTGTGGTTTCAGGGTCGAATAATGGGTCAATAATACCAACATCGGGAGTAAGTTCAGCTAGTGTAGCTAAGTCGTCTTCCGACTGCACTGTTACATCGATGGTATAAGTTTTTGTTGTGGTACCATCGGCAGCAGTAACAATTACTTCTATGGTTTTATGTCCAGATGTAAGGTTGTAGTATCCATTCCCGTCAATCGAAGCCAGTGGGTGAGCTGTTTCAGAATAAACTTCAGCCAGGTACGATCCCAGAGGCAGTACAACTTCGTAAGCTGTTGTTTTCGGATCGAAAGCCGGTGTCATTATACCTTCCGAAAAGGTCAGTGTTGTTAAATCGGCCAAAGTTTTTGGGCCATAAATGAATTCGAATGACCGGTCGTTAATATCCTCATCCTCCATTACACCGCTGTAGATATTGAACTCGTGGATGCTTCCCAACCATGTTGGGTCGTTATATCCACCTTTACATAAATAAGCAAGCTCGGTGCCGATATTTGGAATTATGTTGCTTTCACTAACCGATACTTCACCAATCAGTTCGCCGTCGATATACCATTTTATGGTTTCGTAAGTGAGTACACTAACAACATGGTGTTTTTTACCGTCATCAATGAATGCTCCATCTTGTCCGTTTTCAGCACTCCATGGCGAAGTGTTGTTAAGTGTAGAAATGGCAGTGCGGCTTTTATTACTGTTGGCTACGGCTGTGTAAAAATAGTTGTAACCAAAAGTGTTGGATGGGTTCTTGTTTCCAAAATACGAAAGCATGGTGTTGACATCACTATTTTTAGTTCCTGCAGTAACCATTGCTTCAATGGTAATCGAAGGATAAGTGTTTATAGCAATTGCTTCGGCAGGTAATACCAGGTAATCATCGCCTTCAACTATTGAGGTGTAAACGCCGTCTCTTATTTGTCCACCAGCTTCGAAAGCATGAGCTGTGCCCACCATATCGTTGGCATTTCCTTTTTCGAAAGTGTAGGAGTGCTCTAGTGTTAGGTCGTTCGCTTCGGTAGTGTAAGTAACTTTATAGGTTTTTGTTGTTGTACCATTAAGAGCCGTAATTTCAATTTCAATAACCCCTCTTCCATCTGATACATCATAAGTGCCACCACCCTCGATTGTTACACCATCAACTGATGGAGTTGGTGTTATATCAATAGAAGTTGTTCCCACAGGAAGGATTACGCCATAACTTGTAACTTCTTTATCAAAAGTGGCCGGATATACCGTTCCTTCACTTATTGCAAGATTACTGAGTGTAGCATCACCTCCAAATAAAAATGTATCTGATTTACGTTTTATAGTGTCAGGGTTCATTAACCCTTCGTAGATGTTAAATTCAAAAAATGATCCCAGCCAGTCTGGATCCCATTGTGTCCAGCCACCACGGCATAACCATGCGTTTTCTGTGCTGATTTCTGATATTGGTTTAGTGTTTAATGCAGTTCCAATTAAATCACCATCTATATAGAGGGAAATGTTGCTACTTGTTAAGACACTAACAATGTGATGTGCTTTGCCATCATCCAACTCTGGACCGTTAACAGTACCTCCACCAACGTATTCGGTACGTGTTACATTATCGCCACGGGCAACCGAAATAAAATAGGCATTCGATCCGGTAAGGCCTCCAAAGTAAGCGTTGGCAGTCCATCCCGGGTTTGTTCCGTTTCCTGCCTGAATGTATTGTTCAAGCGTTATAGAATTGTAGGTATTTAAGGCCAATTCTGTACCAGTGAAAGAAATATAGTCGCCATCTGCTGAAGAAGTATAAACACCTTCACTAAATGAGCCTCCATGTACTGTTCCATCAGCATTTCCTACCACATCGTTAGCGGTACTGTCTTCAAAAGTATAGCTGTGT
>JAQICD010000149.1 GCA_027858715.1 Prolixibacteraceae bacterium | reverse complement strand
CCGGTTAAAACCACAGATCGCTTCGCAAAGCTCGCGATGACGGGATATTCATGGTATATATTGAGAGGGGGGCTTGGTCGGCGGCGAAGCCGCCAACCAAGCCCCCCTCTCAAGTAAATGACGTCATTGCGAACGAAGAGAAGCAATCTGTAACAGTTTTGTTTATTTACCGGACAACAGTGTTTTTTTTTAATGTTTTAAACATCCTGGTAAGTTTAAAAAAATTGACGTGTTGGATAAAGGGAACTTTAAGAAAACTACGGATTTGAGGTAATAATAAATTTTAAACGAACTTATAAGCATACAATATTTAATTTTGCAAACAGAAAGCTGAGAACAATTGTTGTTATCAGTGTTTATTATCAGTGAATTGTATTTTATGAAGATAAATTTAAAAACAACACCTTTTCCGTTTAAAGTTGATAAGTTCCCGTTTTTTTACGGGTGGGTAATACTTGCTGCCGGTACAATTGGTGTGCTGATGAGTGTACCAGGACAAACCATGGGTGTTTCTGTTTTTACCGATTACCTTATTGATGCCCTGCGTATTGAACGGACATCGCTGAGTTTAGCTTACCTGATTGGTACAGTGATTAGTGGATTTATGATTACTCGTGCCGGTAAGTACTACGATAAATATGGTGCTCGGGTAATGGCTATGATTGCCGGTTTCATGCTGGGATTGATGGCTATCGGTTTGTCGAAAGTCGATTGGATGGTGAACGCAGTATCCGGAGCACTACAGAATGTAAACCGTGAAATAATTGCCGTGGTATTCTTGATAATTGGCTTTTGGGGAATACGTTTCTTCGGACAGGGAATTCTCACCATGGTAAGCCGCAATATGGTGATGAAATGGTTTGAAAAGCACCGTGGATTGGCAAATGCATTAATGGGGGTTTTTGTTTCGTTTGGCTTTTCGTATTCACCTCGTTTGCTTAACGATATAATTGAAATTGATGGTTGGCGTTCGGCATGGGGTATCATTGGCGCTTTTGTAGGCGTGGTGTTTGTTGCTTTTGCTCTAATTTTCTTTCGCGATAATGCCCGCGATTGTGGTTTAAAACCCGATGGAAGCCTGGGAATGAAGAAGAGTAAGCTGTTTTCGAAGCCTGCTGCCACAGAAAAGGAGTTTACATTGAAACAGGCCTTAAAAAAATATTCGTTTTGGGTTTTTAATATTTCTATTGCCTTAAATGCGCTTTTTGTAACAGCATTTACTTTTCATATTGTTTCGATATTTGACATTGCGGGTTATAGTCGCGAAACGGCAATAGCCATATTTTTACCCGCTTCGTTTATTGCTGTTGCTTTCAATTTTGTAGGAGGCTGGATTAGCGACTATATTAAATTGAAGTATTTGTTGTTGATAAATATGACGGGCATTATTGTTGCCTCATTTGCCATAACACAATTAAAATCGTCCGATTCTGCCTATTATCTTTTAATTGTTGGACAAGGTGTAATGAGCGGTTTATTTAGTGTATTGAACACCGTAACCTGGCCACGATTTTTTGGAGTTAAACACCTGGGAGCCATTTCGGGCTATTCGATGAGCTGGACAGTAATTGCCAGTGCCCTTGGTCCTTACTTGTTTAGTTTGTCGCTAAAATATAGCGGTACTTATACAATAGGTGTTGCAGTAATTGTCTCTATTGCTGCAGTTTTATTTGTGATGGCTTTTAAAGCAAATAATGTTGAGGCTGGATAATTACACATTTAACCCTCTTATAAAATCTCCGGCTTTAGCCAAACTTTTTTCTTTTATCCCTCGCGCCCGTTTTCTGGTGCAGGCTTTACTTAGAGCCAAATATTAAACAACGGAGCATGCTTCGTTGCGCTCATGTCGATGATACCGGGATGGATTAACCTGTTGGCTTTGACTGTTACTTCTGTTTTATATTCCAGAATTTCAGCATCTTCTGCTTTGGAATTTAAAATGGAAAAGCACAATAACGAAATTACAAGATGGAACTTCGTAATAATTATTACAGTTTTGTGCGAGTTTATTGTCGTGTAAGTTCGTGAAACCGTATGTAAATGCAGCCTTCTTTGTTTGTAATTATGGAACTAATCGTTATCTAAAATATAATTGATACCTGCACCGAAATTATAAACATTCTCTATGGGATCGAGAATGCTGTAAATGGTGAATCCAAAGTTTTTTCCTTCAGGAACGAAGGCATATTCAATATGAGGTACAAAGGGAATAAATTTGTATTCCCATTTCCCATTTTTAGATTCTGTTAAATCGTTAATGCGTTGGTATTCTTCGAATTTGGTCCACGATTCACGAATATAAAACCCGGGGCCAATTGCAAATATAAAGCGATGTGCTTTTCGCTTAATAATGTCGTAACCTGCCGAAAAAACAGTTGCTGATGAAAACTGCAAACCACAATCTGCTTGTATTGCCTGAACCGCATCAAACGAAAAGCGTGATTTGAAGTATTTCTTGTAGTGTAACACACCTCCGTAATTGAAAATCACTTTGCCGTCTGACGATAATTTTAATGGCATCAGAGCTGCGTTGGGATCACCTTTAGCATGAAGGGTAACACCACAAACATAAAAACCAAATTTGTCTTGTCCTTTTGTTGTGATGCCCAAAAATAGCAGTATTAGAAAAATCAGAAAAGAAATTTGTTTAATCATAAATTTAGTCATTAAGAGGGTGAAACGAGCTTGCAATGATATCAATAATTCGTTTTAAAATCAACCTCTTAATCAATTTTTTCTGACTTTCCTTTAAATGTGTCCAGCTAAAAAGTTTTATACATTAAATCTGAAATGCATAATGTCTCCGTCCTGCAAAACATATTCTTTGCCTTCGATAGCTATTTTACCGGCTTCGCGGCAGGCCGATTCGGAGCCTAAGCGTACATATTCGTCGAATTTAATTACTTCGGCACGGATAAAACCTTTTTCAAAATCGGAATGGATTATTCCTGCTGATTTTGGGGCTTTTATTCCTTTTGGAAAAGTCCAGGCACGAGTTTCGTCAGGGCCGGTTGTAAAGTAAGTTTCTAGGTTCAATAATTTATAAGCTGAATTTATAAGTTTATTAACCCCCGGCTCTTCTAAACCAATGTCTTCCAAAAACATTTGCTTTTCTTCGTAAGTTTCGAATTCTGCAATATCGGCTTCGGTTGAGGCTGCGATAACCAGTATTTCTGCTTTTTCATTTTTTACAGCATCACGAACGGCATCAACATAGGCGTTGCCATTTTTTGCCGATGCTTCGTCAACATTACAAACGTACATAACTGGTTTGTCTGTCAGTAAGAAAAAGCTGTCAATAATTTCTTTTTCGCTTTCGGTGAAGTCGATGGCACGCACCGAAATGCCCTGTAGTAAAGCTTCTTTGGTTTTTGTGGCAACTTCAAATATCTTTTTCGCATCTTTATTTGTGGCATCTTTCAATTGTCGTTGTACTTTCACAATGCGGTTTTCAACAGTCTCAAGGTCTTTTAGTTGCAATTCAGTGTCAATAACTTCTTTGTCGCGTACAGGATTGATTGAGCCGTCAACGTGGGTAACGTTGTCGTTGTCGTAACAACGCAATACGTGTAAAATGGCATCGGTTTCGCGAATGTTGGCCAGAAATTGGTTGCCCAATCCTTCGCCTTTGCTGGCTCCCTTCACCAATCCGGCTATGTCAACAATCTCGATGGTTGTGGGTACTACTTTTTTGGGATTGTCGATATCGGCCAGTTTAATCAGCCGCTCGTCGGGTACAGTAATTACACCAACGTTGGGTTCGATGGTACAAAAAGGGAAATTTGCCGATTGTGCCCTTGCACTCGATAAACAATTGAAAAGCGTTGATTTACCTACATTGGGCAAACCTACTATGCCGCATTTTAAAGCCATATTTATAATTTTCTGTTTTGAGGCTGCAAAAATAGCTTTTTTTACGGGAATTACCGATTCATTTCATTAGTGATGTTGATTGCAATTGCTGTGTTTATAGTTTCGTAATATGTAATGTTGTGCTTGAACGATTGTTTATTTGGTAAGTTTGAATAATTTTGAGGATATCTTAACAAACAACCAGTGACTAAAAGCCTAAATATTGTTTCGTTTAATATTCCCGATCCTGCCGATTATGGTGGTGTGATTGATGTTTTTTATCGTATTCAGGCATTGAATAGTTTAGGTGTGCGTGTTTATCTGCATTGTTTTGAGTATGGACGCAAAAGGAGTGAGGTTCTTGAGAAAATGTGCGAGAAGGTTTATTATTACCGACGCCCGCGTACGCTGATACTTCAGTTCTCGCTTTTCCCCTTTATTGTAAATACCCGAAAGAGTAAACTGCTGCTTGCCAATTTGTTGAAAAACGATTTTCCGATACTTTTTGAAGGACTTCATTCGTGTTATTACTTGGATAGTAGTAAGTTAGCAAGTAGAATAAAAATTGTTCGCAGCCATAATATCGAACACGATTATTATGCAAGTCTGGCAGCTCGTACCTCGAAATTATTTACGAAGATGTATTTTCGTATAGAATCAATGAGACTTAAGCGCTTCGAGAAAATATACAGGCAAGCGGATAAAATTGGTGCCATTTCGAATGCCGATTTAGATTATTTAAAAGAAAATTACGGTGATAAGGTTTTTAAGCTGGCTCCATCTCATTCAAATAATGAAGTAAAAAGCCTAACCGGAAAGGGAACATATATTTTATACCACGGAAATCTCGAGGTTAACGAAAACGACGAAGCTGCCTTGTTTGTGGTTGAGCGCATTGCTCCCAATGTTGATTTTCAGTTTGTTGTTGCCGGAAGAAATCCGGGCGTGCAATTGCGTAAGGCTGTTGATAATCAGCCAAATGTCCGTCTAGAAGCCAATCCTGACTCTAAAGAAATGGATGCACTTATAGCAAATGCACATATTAATTTTCTACCAACTTTTCAGTCAACCGGTTTTAAACTTAAATTGCTGAATGCGCTTTTCAATGGCCGCTTTTGTGTGGGTACCAAACAATTGGTGGCTGGCACTGGATTGAAGGAATTAGTGGTGACATGTGACAGCGATGCCGGTCTGATACACGAGCTTAAATGGTTAGTTATGCAGGATTTTACTGTTGAAAATATAGAAAAAAGAAAAGCACTGTTGAAATATTTTTCGAACAGTGCTTCGGTATTTATTTTACTTGATATGCTTTAATCAATATCTTTGTCGAATTCGCCAAAGTAACGCATAAATTGAACGCGTTCGTATTGAGCCGGGTTTTGAGCATGTTGCAGATCGGCTGCCCCAACAATCTCTTTAACACTTTTTACATCGTGTTCGTCCATCCATTTGTCGAGGCCATCAACCATTTCTTTCACGAAATTGTAACCATGTTTATATACACCCGATACAACTTGTACGGCACTGGCTCCGGCCATAATCATTTTGATGGCAGTGGAGTAGTCGTGCACACCCGTGCTGGCAGCAAGGTCGCAACTTACACGCCCCGACATGATACCAATCCAGCGCAACGATTTTTGGTATTCGAACGGATGGCTCAACACCTTAGCCGGCATAAGCTGACGTTTTTCAATATCAATATCGATGTTGTAGAAACGGTTGAACAGTGTAATACCTGTAATGCCGGTTTCCGAAAGATCTTTAATCATGGCTGCCAGGTCAGAAAAGTATGACGAAAGCTTCACGGTAACGGGAATATTAACCGTGTCGAGCACTTTTTTGATGGTTGTAAAATAATATTCGCGAATTTTTTCGGCGGTACGGTTTACATCCGAAGGCAAAACAAAAAGGTTAAGCTCAAGCGCATCGG
>JAQICD010000241.1 GCA_027858715.1 Prolixibacteraceae bacterium | reverse complement strand
TTTTTCAGTAAGCGGATATAGGCATCAAGACCTCCGGCCGATCCTCCCACGCAAACTATCGAGAAATTATTAGATATTTGACTGTTTTTCATTTGTTTAAAATTAGATATGAGATTTTAGTTATCATCTCTTAAGTTAACGGGGATGGATTAAAATACGGGACAGTTTGTGTTCCAAATTTTCTATGCCATGGTCGTTTCACTTTGTGTTGCTCCATTTCCAGTTTCGTATTTCCGGCATATCCTGCCCGTATTTATTAATGTACTTTTTGTGCCCGGCAAGTTTGTCGATCATCAATTGTCTCAGCTTATTTCCATTTTCTCCTAAGCCAGAAATCCGGTTAATTACATCCTTTACCAGGTCAAACCGATCAAGATTATTTAAAACGGTCATATCGAAGTAGGTGGTGATGGTGCCTTCTTCCTTATATCCCCGAACGTGTATGTTTTTGTGGTTGGTTCGTTTATAGGTCATCCGGTGGACCAGCCAGGGATAGCCATGAAAAGCGAAAACGATTGGTTTGTCTTTCGTAAACAAGGCATCAAATTCTTTATCTGACAATCCATGTGGATGTTCTCTTTCTGACTGTAGCTTCATCAGATCGACCACATTGATGACCCGAATTTTCAGCTCGGGCAAATGTTCACGGAGGATTGAAACTGCGGCCAGGGTTTCGAGCGTAGGCACATCGCCACAACAAGCCATTACTACATCCGGCTCACTTCGACTACGCTCAGTGCCCGCCCATTGCCAGATACTTATTCCACGAGTACAATGTTCAATGGCAGCCTCCATTGTCAACCATTGGGATGCCTGATATTTGCCGGCGATCACCACATTAACGTAATCACGGCTTCTCAAACAATGATCCCATACCGACAATAAACAGTTGGCATCGGGTGGAAGGTAAACACGCACAATGGAAGCTTTTTTGTTTACAACGTGATCGATAAAACCCGGATCCTGATGGGTAAAACCGTTATGTGCCTGCTGCCAAACGTGCGAAGCAAGCAGGTAATTTAGCGACGCAATTTTCTTTCTCCATGGTAAATCGGCAGTTACTTTCAACCATTTGGCATGTTGGTTAAACATGGAATCGATGATATGAATGAAGGCCTCATAACAATTGAATAGTCCATGCCTGCCTGTGAGCAGGTATCCTTCGAGCCAACCCTCACATTGATGCTCACTCAGCATCTCCATTACCCGGCCATCCGTTGCCAGGAACTCATCGTTATTTTTTGTTTTAGCTTCCCATTGCCGGTTGGTAACATCAAAAACAGCTGTTAACCGGTTCGAAAGTGTTTCGTCGGGCCCAAAAATCCGAAAATTTCGTTGTTCCTGATTGAGCTTTATTACATCGCGTAAAAAAACGCCAAGTTCATGCGTATCGGCAGCCTCAACGGAACCTGGAAAAGATACTTTAACTTCGTATTCTCGGAAGTCGGGTATATTTAAATCGTGCAACAAAAGACCGCCATTGGCGTGTGGATTAGCGCCCATTCTTCGTTCACCTTTAGGTGCTAATTCTTTCAGTTCGGGTAAAAGACGGCCATTCTTATCGAATAATTCTTCAGGCTTATAACTTTTCATCCATTCTTCAAGAAGTTTTAAATGATGCGGATGATCAGAATCTACCAGAAGAGGAATTTGGTGGGAGCGAAATGTGTCTTCTATTTTTAATCCATCTACCTCTTTAGGCCCTGTCCATCCCTTGGGCGAGTTAAGCACAATCATCGGCCAACGTGGCCGGGCAGGGTCATTATTATCTCGCGCATTGCTTTGGATTTTCTTGATTTCCTCAACTGTCTTTTCTAATACCGAGGCCATGAGTTGATGCATTGTTTCCGGATCATCACCTTCAACGAAATGAGGAATCCAGCCACAGCCACGGAGCAACTGGTCTAATTCTTCATGTGAAATTCGGGCCAACACGGTTGGATTGGCTATTTTGTAACCGTTGAGATGGAGAATTGGCAATACAGCTCCATCGGTGACCGGATTCAGAAATTTATTGGAGTGCCAGGCAGTGGCCAGTGGTCCTGTTTCAGCTTCGCCATCGCCCACAACGCAGGCAACAACAAGTTCGGGGTTATCGAACACCGCTCCAAAAGCATGGCTGAGCGAATAGCCCAACTCACCGCCCTCATGAATCGACCCGGGACATTCCGGTGAAACATGACTGGGAATTCCCCCCGGAAATGAAAACTGGGTAAACAGTTTTTTCAGCCCGGCTTCATCCTGCGTGATGTTAGGATATATTTCGCTGTAAGTCCCTTCGAGATAAGTGTTGCCCACCAATGCCGGACCACCGTGCCCGGGGCCGGAAATGTAGATCATGTCCAAATCATACTTCTTGATCACCCGGTTCAGATGCACATAAATAAAGTTTTGTCCCGGTGTGGTGCCCCAATGACCAAGCAGCATATTTTTCACATGTGCAGACTTCAAAGGCTCACGAAGCAAAGGATTGTCGTGCAAATAGAGTTGACCAACGGACAAGTAATTTGCAGCGCGCCAATAAGCATTCATTTTACCGAGCTGTTGCGCTGAAAGAAAGTTATTATTTGGTTCCATATCTCTATTTTTGAGTAAGATTTATCATTTGACTGACTGTTTTCGCTATCATCCATTCCTCATCGGTATGAATGACATGAACAATAGTAATGCTCTTATCTGTTGAAACAAGCAGGTCGTTTGCCTCGTTCCGTTTTTCATCAATTTCAATTCCAAGATATTCCAGTCCATCGCAGATTCGTGCACGTATTCCCGGGGCATTCTCCCCCATTCCTCCACTGAATACCAAAACATCAACTCCTCCCAGTACTGCTGCAAACGCACCAATACATTTTTTGGCCTGGTAACAAAATAGTTCGACTGCCTCAGCGGCTCGGAAATCATCTTTTTGACTCCCGAGTAAATCTTGCATATCTGAACTGGTTTCAGAAATTCCAAGTAAACCTGACTCATGATTGATAAGCATATTGAACTGTTTAGGCGATAATTTTTCTGATTTCATAATGTACCAGGCAACGCCCGGATCCAAATCACCCGGCCGTGTGCCCATCATCATCCCTCCGGCAGGGGTAAAGCCCATGCTGGTGTCTATACTCTTGCCTTTGTGAACTGCAGCCATGCTCGCGCCACTACCCAGATGAGCCAGAATTACGCGGCCTTGTGCTGTTTTTACACCTGCAACACGGGCTAGTTCCTCCATCAAATAAGCATAGGAAATTCCGTGAAAACCATATCGCTGTATACCTTTCGTGTCGAAACGCCGGGGAATTGGAAGCAATTTAGCCACGCGGGGCATGGTGCTGTGAAATGCAGTGTCGAAACAAGCTACTTGTGGAAGTTTAGGATGACGCTGACTGAAAACCTCGATTAATTCAATTTCAGCCGGTAAATGATCGGGATCATAAGACGTGATGCTATGAAGTTCATCCAGCAATTCTGGAGTGATGATTTCGGGACTTGTATGATGCATCCCATGAACAACCCGATGTCCGATTCCACAGATTAAAGAAAAATCAATCTGTTTTTCAAGCCAATCCATCAGAAAGTTTGAAGCAGAGCGATGATCAGAAGCTTCAACCTTTACAGTACCTTGCTTTTCTTCTTTCTCATTACTAAAAGTCAATGTTGAATCTTTCAGTCCTATTCTATCAATTATTCCATGAAGCAAACGAGTGGGTATTTCACCTGTCTTATAAAATGTGAATTTTATTGAGGATGAACCACCATTAATTGTCAAAATATATGAGTTCGCTGTTTTCATTACTAATTAAGTTATGTTTATGTTCCGAATCTTATTCCATTTTCTCAAGAATTTTAAGTGCAGCAATTGGGGTGCTTTCAGTAAAAGGTGATTCTTATACAGAACCATTCGAAGGCGAGTTATTCCTCCTTCTTTTTTAAGATTAAATTTTCGAGCTTCACAATATCTCCTGTAAATTTCCGAATACCTTCAGCCAATTTTTCGCTTGCCATAGCATCTTCATTTAAAAGCCAGCGAAATTTTTTCTCATCCAACTCAATTTTACTGCCTTTTGATTCTCTGGCTTCATCCGCATGTAATTTCTGCTTAAGTACTCCTTCTGTATTTTCAAGTTCAGTAAGAAATTTAGGCGCAATTGTCATCAGGTCGCAACCGGCAAGTTCAAGTATTTCGCCACTGTTTCTAAAACTAGCCCCCATTATTTCTGTTTTATAATTGAACTTCTTGTAATAATTATAAATGCTTTTTACCAATAATACACCCGGCTCATTTGCCGGTGTAAATGTTTGTTTTGGCTGGTTTTTTTTATACCAATCCAGTACCCTGCCAACAAATGGAGAGATGAGCTGAACCCCTGCTTCAGCGCAAGCAATGGCTTGTGGCATGGAGAACAACAGGGTCAGATTGCAATGAATTCCTTCTTTTGTGAGTATTTCTGCAGCTTTGATCCCTTCCCAGGTAGATGCTACCTTAATAAGTATCCTTTTCCTGTCAATTCCTGCATCATGGTATAATTCAATCAGTTCACGAGCTTTCGTTACCATTCCTTCAGTATCAAAGGAAAGCCGGGCATCAACTTCGGTTGATACCCTGCCCGGAACAATTTTTAATATTTCCAGACCGAAATCAACAAAGAGACGATCCATGGCTATACTTAGCTGCCATTGTTGGTAGGTTGTTTTACTTTTTGCAAATGCTAATGCTTTATCAATCAAATATGCATATTTAGTATCCTGAGCCGCAGCATATATAAGCGAAGGATTAGTGGTTGAATCAATAGGTTTGAATGTTTTTATGGATTCAAAGTCACCTGAATCGGCTACTACTTTTGTTTGTGTTTTAAGTTGTTCTAATAAATTCATGATTATCTGTTTTGAATTTTTACCAGATCTATGTATTACAAAGGTGATTGCCTGAGGACAAATACACATTACATAATTTTAGAAATATATTGCATATTTCACTCATTTAAATTATGTTCGATTAATTAAGAAGACCATTCTGGTTTTTACACTCAAAACGGTCTTCACATTTTCATGAGAAAAAATTGTATTATTTGTTTTGGGGTCTTTGATATTGTCAGAAAAGCAAC
>JAQICD010000134.1 GCA_027858715.1 Prolixibacteraceae bacterium | reverse complement strand
CAACGGCAGCTGCCAGTCCCGACAGCGATATGCCTACGCCCATTCCGCCCTGTATTATCGGCACCGGAATGTTCAATCCTCCTAGGTTCAATCCCTTCATATCATTCAATTCTAATTGTATCAAGCCGCAAAATTACGACTATTACAACTCAACCTAACATAGCGGGCGTTAAAAAATCTTTACCATCCCTTATTTATAATGAATAAACGCATAAAAATACAATAAACAGAAAATAAACGACTTAAAGTTTCAAAAGTTCAAAATTTCGGTCTCGAAAAAGTAGTTTATGTGGCTCCGGATCACTCATTATTCAAAATTTCCAATGGAGTCAGTAGGCAAGGTGTATGATATAAAAAAGTGCTGATCCCAACTGGGTTTTTTAAATCAAAAAAAGAGCTACATTTTTCAATGCAACTCTCTTATGTGGAGAATACCGGAGTCGAACCGGTGACCTCTTGACTGCCAGTCAAGCGCTCTAGCCAACTGAGCTAATCCCCCAAGATTATTTATTTACAGCGTATCGGAGTCGAACCGTTGACCTTCCCGAATGCTATCGGGACGCTCTAGCCAACTGAGCTAATCCTACAAATGATTTATCAATTGTGCTGCAAATATATAATTTTTTCCTAAAAACTGTATTTGTGCTGGAAAAAAACAGGAATGGTTTAATATTTGTTATTAATAAAATGAACCGTTCAGTTGGCAAAGGAGATTCAGTACTGTATTTCAGCCTCGTATATCTGTTTGTTAAATCAAGGATAAATAAAATAATAGACAGGTATGTATTTTTTCAGAATGTAAATAGGGCAATTGTAAGATATTTTTTAACTTTAGCCGCTCTATTTTCGAGAATAATAAACGAATAATAAATAAGAATTTATGGAACTTAAAAAGACACCGAAAGCCGATCTTGAAAACAAGCGGAACATTTTTGTCCAGATTGGATTGGTGGTTTCTTTGGGTATTGTTTTAACTGCCTTCAGCATAAATAGTAGCGTGAAGTCAGCAACTTCGTTGGGGGAACTTCAGGATCAGGAGATCGAAGACGAAGTAATCCCAATCACCCGTCAAGAAGAAATTAAACCACCACCACCACCACCACCACCAAAGGTGGTTGAAGTGATTAATATTGTTGATGATGAAGTTGAAATCGAAGAAGAGTTCGAATTTGAATCAACGGAAGCTGACGACGAAACTATTATTGACGCTGTTCCTGTAATTGAAGATGATTATGGTGATGAAGGGGATAATGGAGTGTTTGTGATTGTTGAAGAAATGCCTGTATTCCCTGGTGGAGAGTTGGCATTGAGAAGATGGATTTCAAACAATATCGATTATCCTGTAATTGCAGCCGAAAATGGTATTCAAGGTAAGGTTTATGTTACCTTTGTGGTTGACAAAGACGGTAGTGTGAGCGACGCGCGTATTGCACGTGGCGTTGACCCATCGATAGACAAAGAGGCACTAAGGGTAGTTAATAGTTTGCCAAAATGGAAGCCGGGCAAACAAAGAGGTAAACCAGTTAGGGTATCTTATACTGTACCAATTAACTTCCAGTTACAATAGAGAAAACAACGCATATTAATATCCTGGTTCGGCTTAGGCAGAGCCAGGATATTTATGTTTATATATATGGTGTATGAGTGAAAATATCAACAATATTCAGGAGACAGCCGTATTGGTTGGTCTTATCAATCAAGATCAGGATGAACAAAAAGCACACGAGTATATTGATGAGCTTGAGTTTTTGGCAAAAACTGCCGGAGCTATGGTTGTCGCCAAGTTTTTTCAACGGCTCGAAATTCCCAATACTGTTACTTTTGTGGGCTCTGGAAAATTAGAGGAAATTTCAAATTATATAAAAGTAAATGAAATTGATACAATAATATTTGATGATGAACTTACGCCTACACAGTTGAGAAACATCGAAAAGCGGGTTTCGTGTAAGGTACTCGATCGTACGAACCTGATACTTGATATATTTGCTTCGCGGGCTCAAACTGCTTATGCTAAAACACAGGTCGAATTGGCTCAACTTCAATATACCCTGCCTCGGCTTACTCGTATGTGGACTCACCTCGAGCGTCAGAAAGGCGGTATCGGAATGCGAGGACCAGGCGAAACACAGATTGAAACCGACCGGCGTATTATTCTGACCAAAATTTCAAGGCTCAAAGAGCAACTTAAAAAAATTGATAAGCAAATGAATACCCAGCGCAAAAATAGGGGTAAACTCGTTAGGGTAGCATTAATTGGTTACACCAATGTTGGGAAATCGACAATGATGAATCTTCTGACCAAATCAGAAGTATTTGCCGAGAATAAGTTGTTTGCAACACTCGACACTACTGTGCGTAAAATGGTTATCGGGAGTTTGCCCTTTTTGATTACTGATACAGTTGGCTTTATTCGTAAATTACCTCACGGATTAGTTGAATCGTTTAAATCGACTCTTGACGAAGTACGTGAAGCCGATGTTCTAATCCATATTGCAGATATTTCGCATCAGGGCTTCGAAGAACATATTTCGACGGTTAACCAAACGCTTGAGGAAATAGAGGCTTCTAATAAGCCAACCATTTACGTATTCAATAAAATTGATGCCTTTTCATACGAAGAAAAGGACGAAGATGATTTAAGTGAAAAATCGAAAAAGAATTGGTCTTTAGAGGAATGGAAAAACAGTTGGATGGCCAAAAATAATACACCTTCAATATTTGTATCGGCAAAAGAGAAAACGAATATTGAAGAGTTGAAAAAGATGCTTTACGACCAGGTCAAGGTGATTCATGAAACAAGGTTTCCGTACAACGACTTTCTTTATGCGCCGGAGTTTGATGAGTTGTAGTTTAGGGTTCGTAAAAAATGGAGCCCAGTTGTTCAACTTTTGATGTATCGGTGCAATTCTTTAAAAGTTCTTTTACCGTTTGGTCAAGTATTGGGTGAGTCAGATCCGGGGCTATTTCAGCAAGTGGTTCGAGTACAAACTTCCGCTTATGTAGTAATGGATGCGGTATTTTTAAGGTTTCCAAATTAATGACTTCGTTGTTGTAAAATAGGATATCAATATCTATGGAGCGGGATTCATATCCAGCACCGGGTGTTCGGATTCTACCTAACTTGGTTTCTATGTCATGGCATTTTTTGAGCACTTCAATCGGAGTGTAATCGGTAATAACCTCCACAGCCATATTTAAAAATTTTTGGTCGGTTTCAAACCCTATGGCTTCAGTTTCATAAACACCCGACAAATCTATAATATGACCAATGCCAACATTAATGTATCGGATAGCACGAGCGAGGTGTTTTCTACGGTCACCCATATTTGAACCAAGCGAAAGGAGAGCTTTGATCATATCTTTTTAAGTGTTTCTTGAAAATGGTGTTTAGTTATTTTACCTAAATTACAAATTATTTCAAAAATAATTAAATTAAAATGTAACAATAATCAAAATACATATACCTATTTTATAGAATAATTCAAATCTATTATTTATAACCAAAACAATATCAAAATGAAAGATTTTTTTAAATATGTATTGGCTACAGTAGTTGGATTTATAATTGTAATGGTTGTAGGTTCTTTTTTGACTATTGGGGTAATATCGGTGATAGTTGCTGCTGCCGGGCCTAAAGAAGTAGTGTTAAAAGATAACTCTATGTTGAGACTTGATTTAGACGGGCAAATTGTCGATCGTGCAGCCAACGACCCTTTTGCTAATTTGAATTTACCGGGAATGCAGGGTACTAATAAAATTGGCTTAAGCGATATTATATCAGCTATTGATAAAGCTGCCGATGATGATCGCATCAAAGGCATATACCTGCGCATTGATCAGGTAATGGGCAGTTTTGCTGTTTGCGAAGAAATTAGAAATGCTCTTAAAGACTTTAAAGAGGAGTCGGGTAAATTTGTTTATGCATATTCCGAAAATTATTCTCAAAATGCATATTACCTGTCTTCAGTTGCCGATAAAGTTTTTATTAATACCGAAGGCATGCTGTCGTTTTCAGGCTTAGCTTCATATCATTCATTCTACAAAAATGCCCTTGAAAAATTGGGTGTCGAAATGCAAATTATTCGGCATGGTAAGTTTAAAGCTGCCGTAGAGCCGTTTATGCTTGAGGAAATGAGCCCCGAAAATCGTAAGCAAATTGAGGTGTATATTGGCAGTATTTGGAATACAGTGCTTGAAGATATTGCAAATTCGCGTAATGTTTCAGTTGAAGAGCTAAACAAAATTGCTGATCAAAATATTTCGTTTGAACCGACATATAAACTTAAAGCTTTAAACTTGGTGGACAGTGTTCTATATACTGATCAGGTAGGCGATTTTCTGAGATCAAGTTGTGGACTTGGTGAAAATGATGACTTAAGATTCCATAGCATTTCAGATATGAAGAATGTAGTGGCTACTAAAATCCATAAAGGACTGGCACGCGACAAGATTGCTGTTGTTTATGCCGCAGGTGAAATTGTAATGCAAGGCGGATCACCTTTTGATCAAGAAATGATTGTTGGTGGATCACTTGCTGCTGAGATATCAAAAGCTCGTAAAGACTCATCAATTAAAGCTATTGTATTACGTGTTAATTCTCCCGGGGGAAGTGCTTTGGCTTCTGACCTTATTTGGCGCGAAGTGAAATTGGCAAGCGAAACCAAGCCTGTTGTTGTTTCAATGGGTGGACTTGCAGCTTCGGGTGGTTATTATATAGCATGCGCTGCCGATACTATTGTTGCTAACCCCTCGACCTTAACTGGTTCTATTGGTGTATTTGGAATGATACCTAATACACAGGAATTGTTTGAAGATAAGCTGGGAATTAACAACGAGGTGGTTAAAACCAACGACCTTAGCGATCTGCCTTCGATTACCCGTCCGTTAACCAAACTCGAAAGAGATAAAATGCAACAGATGGTTGAAAATGTTTATTCAACTTTTGTGCAGCATGTTGCCGATGGGCGTGGAATGTCTTTTGAAGAAGTTGATGCTATTGGTCAGGGTCGGGTTTGGACCGGGGCAAATGCCAAAGAAATTGGATTAGTTGATGTGTTGGGTGATTTGGGCGATGCTATTGATATTGCAAAAGAAATGAGTGGTGTTGAAGCTTATCGTATTGTCGAATATCCAACGAAGAAAGATCCTATACAGATTTTCCTCGAAAACTTTACTTCAAAATTAAAGCATAAAGTAATTAGCAATGAGTTTGGGGCAGCCTCAAAACATTATTATGCGCTGAAATCAATAATGAACAGAAATGGCGTAATGGCTCGTTTGCCTTACGATGTTTCAGCTCAATAAGAAGTAATGCACTTTCAAATAAAGATAAAAATACCGGTTTATGCCGGTATTTTTTTGCTTTAGTAATGGCATACCTTAAATTTTGTATCTTTATCGGAACAAAAAAAGGGGCAAAACTTTAATGTTAAAAATAATTCTATATCCACTTTCTTTGCTGTACGGATTTGTTGTTGCGGTGCGCAATTTTCTGTTCGATTCAAAGATGTTGAAGCAGTATGAGTTTGACGTGCCGGTGATATCAGTTGGTAATATTACCGTAGGTGGTACAGGCAAAACACCCCATGCCGAATACCTGATATCCTTACTTGAAAAGAATTTTAATGTGGCTTTTCTGAGTCGTGGGTATAAAAGAAAAACCCGGGGATATGTTTTAGCCAACGAATCGTCGGGTGTTCGAGAAATTGGTGATGAGCCTGTTCAGATTAAACAGAAGTTTCCACATATACCTGTTGCTGTGTGTGAAAAACGAGCAGTTGGCATTCAACAATTGTTAGCCAACGAATCGTTAAATATTGATGTTGTTATTTTAGATGATGCATTTCAACACCGAAGGGTGAAACCTAGTATCAACATTCTGCTTATCGATTACACACAACCACCCAATGAAGATTTTTTACTACCTGCCGGCCGTTTGCGCGAGCCGGTGAAAGCCCGATACCGGGCTAATTTCATCATTTATACAAAATGCCCATCGTACTTACAGCCAATTGAGCAACGAATAATTAAGAAAAAACTGAATGTAAGGCCATATCAGAATTTGTTTTTTACCAGTATCGTTTATGGTGAGATAACTCCAGCTAAAAAAGGACTGGCTCTTTTCAATAACGATATGCGAAAGTATTCGGTGCTTTTAATTACCGGAATAGGAAATCCCGATCCGCTTTTGTCGTATCTCGAACCCCAGGTTGGGGAAATAAAGCATCTGAAGTATGCCGATCATTATCATTATTCATCGTCGGATATTGATTATTTTAAACACACTTATGATGAAATGGATACCAATGAAAAAATTATTATCACAACAGAGAAAGATTTGGTGCGTATAAAGTCGGTTGAAAACCCGGATAAAGACTTTATAAAGCATTTGTATTACATCCCAATAGAGATACGTTTTCTCGATAGAACCAAAGAAACATTCAATAAAAGAATAATAAATAATGTTACAGAAAATAGAAGCAACAGCAAACTTTTTAAAAGATAAAACCGGTTTTGAAGGAAAAACGGCCATAATTCTGGGCTCGGGTCTTGGTAATTATGTTGATAAAATTGAGATTCAACACACGCTCGCCTATAAAGATATCCCCAACTTCCCAGTATCAACCATCGCCGGCCATGCAGGTAAACTAATTGTTGGTAAAATAAAAGGCAAACAGGTTGCAGTTATGCAGGGACGTTTTCACTATTACGAGGGCTTGACCATGCAGGAATTGACCTTTCCGGTTCGTGTATTCAAAATGATGGGCGTTGAAAATCTCCTTGTTTCGAATGCAGCAGGAGGTACTAACTATTCATTCGAAGTTGGCGATTTGATGATGATAACTGACCATATCAATCTTTTTGGAACCAACCCACTAATTGGATCTAACGACGAAGAGCTGGGGCCGAGGTTTCCCAATATGTCGGAAGCATACGATACTGAGTTATGCGAAGTAGCCCGAAACTTTGCACGTTCAAATAACATTCGGCTCAACGAAGGAGTTTATGTTGGTATGTCTGGTCCGAGTTTTGAGACCAATGCCGAGTATCGGTTTTTGAACACCATTGGCGGCGATGCTGTGGGAATGTCAACCGTGCCTGAGGTAATTGTTGCCAATCACATGTCGATGCGGGTTTTTGGTGTTTCGGTAATCACTAATAACGGACTTGAAATACCCGAAGAAGGCAACTCGCACAACGAAGTTTTGGATGTAGCATCCATTTCGGCTTCAAGCCTAGAAACAATTTTTGGTGCTGTGATAGATGTGCTATGATTCCTTTTCTGTTTGGTTTGTTTTACAATTTTGCAATTAAAAGAATATTTATAATGAAACGAGCATGATTCGTATGTAAATCACAACCACGAATGATTAATGCGAGTTCTATGGATTCCCTAAGACAATAATAAATATAAACGGATGAAAAACAAATATGTTGAATTTATATAGATGAAGATACGATAATTGAAACTGAAATTCTACGGCAAATTGATAAATCAATTAATAATTCAATTGGTACATTCCATGAACAAATACTGGGCGGTATCAAAGGTTATGAGCTTGGAAAATTAAGTGGCTTCGATATTAAAGCTGAAGATGATGTCACAAGCAAGCGAACAGTTTTAGATCAAATTACATTCGAAAATTATAGCTATTATTTAGGTATTGATAAGTTGTAATGAGTATTTAAAAATTTTATAATTGCATAACCAATTTCTTGTCCGAGGTTAACGGGTACTGCATTCCCTATTTGTTTATATTGTTGTGCAATCGGGCCGATGAATTCCCAGCTGTCAGGGAAAGTCTGAATACGGGCATATTCTCTTATGGTAAACGGACGCGTTTCGTCAGGATGACAACGCTCGGTTTGTTTTTGAGCCGGACTGCAGGTGAGCGTTAATGATGGTTCGTCCCAGCCAATCCGACGAGCCATTCCTGTTTTACCACCACCCAGGTAGAAACTTCCACCCATGTATTTTTTTTGAACACTTAAAGGTAAATCACGCCAATAGCCCCTGGGTGGAATCATTTCTAACACTTGTTTTTTATATTCCGGATATTTAGCTCCTTCTGATTGTGGTACATCACAGTCGTATAGTTCGCCTTTTTTTAGAGCATCTTGTAAATTATAAATCTTTTTATGGGGAGTGGGATATTTGAAGTCAATATTTATATCTTTTTGCACTCCTACCAGTATTAATCTTTCTCTCTTTTGTGGAACTTTATAATTGATTGCTTTAAGAACTTGCACAGGCATAACATTATATCCAATTTCATCAAGAATTGAAATCATGCCTTGTAATGTATTGCCTTTCTCGTGGCTGAGTAATCCTCTTACATTTTCACCTATACAAATTGGCGGTTTAACTTCCTGTATAACTCTTGCGAATTCATAAAAAAGAGTTCCCCGGGCATCGTTTAGCCCTAACTTTTTACCGGCATAACTAAAAGCCTGGCATGGAAATCCTCCGGTGACTACATCGACTTTGTTTAATAGATTAGTGAAATTATAGTCTTTTATGTCTCCCTCTAATACATTCCATTCAGGTCTGTTTTTTCGTAAGGTCTCACAAGCCCATTTGTCAATTTCATTTAAAGCAATACATTTTAGTCCGGCTTTTTCTAATCCTACAGCTAATCCTCCAGCTCCTGCAAAAAGTTCGAGAACAGAGTAATCGTGATGAGGTTCAACGAAGTTTGAAATCTCTTTATCAAAATCAATATCAAATAAACTACCCATCAGTGTTTCTACATCCGACCTTTTATACATTCGATAGTTTGATACCGGTTCACGTACAGCACTTAAGATGCCTTCTTTGTCCCATCGGCGCAATGTTTCTTTGCTTTTTCCAACCAGTTGAGCAGTTTCAGATAGGGTTAAATAATTTTCCATATAACCATGTTATTAAACCTTACACAATGGTTACAAATATACTTTTTCTTTCGTCATCAGGTCGAAAAAAGTTGGAAAAAATATCCACAATTCATTTTGTGTGTTTGTGCCACTTTGCTTTAAGCATTGTGAATTCTTTTTTTGCACCTATAAAATAAGCCATTACAATGCTGCCGTTGTATTGTTCACGGTGTCTTGATTTTTTAACTTTAAGCTGAAGTTCTTTTCGTGTCATCCTTAATTCAGGAAGCGAATTATAGTAAGCAAAATGAGCTTTGATAACGGCAAGTGCATTTTTAAAATCGAGCGACACCGCAAATTTAGCGATAGCTGCTGTGTCGATAAACATGCGTTTAAACATGATCCACGAAAGGTGTTTGCCGGTATAATTTTTATACAAACACCACAAACTGTTACGAAAGTTTAGAAATAGCTTTTGTGGGTTTTCGTAATCAAGTGTGGCGCCACCCCAGTGATATATTGTGCTTTCGGGGCAATAAACGATGCGGTAGCCCATGTTTTTTAAACGCCAGCAAAGGTCAATTTCTTCCATGTGGGCAAAAAAACCGGAATCGAAACCACCGGCTTCCCAGAAGTATTCTGATTTAATAAAAAGGCAGGCACCTGAAGCCCAGAAAATATCACTTGTCTCATTATACTGACCCTTGTTTTTCTCAATTGTGTTCATAATTCGACCACGGCAAAACGGATATCCATAGTGGTCGATAAAACCTCCGGCTGCACCGGCATGTTCAAAATAATCGGGGTTTCTGTCGGAGAGAATTTTGGGTTGAACAGCGGCTATATCGGGGTGATTTTCGAGGTATTCTCTTGCTGGTGTTATCCAGTTATCGGTAACTCTCACGTCGCTGTTTAAAAGGCAATAGTAGTCGGCATCAACTTCAGAAAAAGCTTTGTTGTATCCACCGGCAAAACCGTAATTCTGGTCTAATTTTATAATTTCAATTTCCGGGAAATTAGCTGTTACAAACGAAACAGACGAATCGGTGGAGCCATTATCAGCCACAATTATCCGAATATTTTCACCTTTGCTTTTTGCAACAACAGTGGGTAAATATTTTTCTAACTGGTTAATTCCGTTCCAGTTTAAAATTACAATTGCTGTTTTCATAATTTACGCCCGGTTTTTTATTGAAAGCCCGGTTTAATTAAATTCTTCTTTTTTAAACCTCCAACGCTTGTGTGTCCAGAAATATTGGTGTGGTGCTTCACATATCGATTGTTCGAGTCGTTGCATGAAGCCGTCTGTAATTTCGTATTCTGAAGTTTTCTCCGGTTCGCCGAACAATAATTCAAATGTTACCCGATGGTAACCGCGTTTTATTTGTTTAAGTTCGACATAAAATACTGCTGTATTTGTTTTTTTTGCGATTTTCTCTGGCCCAAGCATAACAGGTGTTTCTTGATTCATGAAATTCACCCAGTGTTTAACTTCATACCTGCGTGGTCGTTGGTCGCTTATCAGGTAAGCAGCAAAAGGCTTTTTCTGCATTTTATCTTTGGCCAGCTGTCTGAATGTTTGTTGCATTTCGAGTGGGTGCGCTGCACGCGAACGAAGCTCACGGTAAAAGGTGTCGAAGGTTTTGTTATTCAGTTTCTTATAAACGTAATAGGGTTTTACAGAAAGCTTGTTGGTAAAAAGTTGCATAAACTCCCAGTTGCCGTAATGTCCGGTAACAATTAAAATGTTTTTGCCACGTGCAATGTGTTCTTCAACTACATCAATTCCCTTAACTTCCAGCCTTTTTGCTTCCTTTTTTATGTTTATATGTGTAAAATAAAGTGTTTCGATAAACATATCGCAGAAATTGTGATAGAACTGCTTTTCGATTTTCAGTATTTCGTCTTCCGATTTTTCTGGAAAGGAGTTCACCAGGTTTTGGTTTACAACATTTTTTCTGTAATTGAATAGTTTGTAAACCAACAGGTATAAAAAATCGGACAGAATATAATGAAATTCAAGCGGAAACAATTGCATGGGCCATGTTAGCCCCATAAGGATGTAATAGCCAAAAGGTTTGTTCATTTTTACTTTTTCAGAATAATTTTAGCAAGAATTGCATCTTTACTAGCGGGTGCAATTTTACCGAAAAATGAACTCAATTCATCTTCGGTTTCATTGTTCTTCATAACATTTAACAATGAATTATATTCATCGCCTGTAAGTTTTTCCTGAAAGACGGATATTATATTATCGGAGCTGTTAAGCTGTAGCTCGAATATGGCAGCTTCGAGAATTTCTTTAGCTCGTTCTTTTATCGGGTCGTGTTGTTTGCCACCAAAACCATCGCGTAACGACCAGCTTGAATAGTCGTAGTGTAACTCGTTTACAATCTCAATTTTTTCGTCGTTGCGACCAAAAATTTGTTTGAGAACCAAGGTCGCTTTTAGCTTCCAGGCTTCGAAGTCAACGTCTTTTTTGTTTAATGCATCAATCAGCTGATTCAGGATATTAATTTTGTTGTCTTCCATATTTTACTCATTTTCACCAAGGTGTCGGTTTACAATTTCGTAAAATTTATCGAAATATTTAGCATTGGTCGCAATAATGTTTCCATTGTTAATGAAGTCGTCAGTTCCGTCGAAATCGCAGGCCTTGCCACCAGCCTGTTGTACAATAAATGCTCCGGCTGCTACGTCCCAGACGTGAAGTCCGTATTCCCAAAAGGCGTCGTAGCGGCCACAGGCAATGTAGCATAAATCGGTAGCTGCCGAGCCAAGCCGTCTTATTCCGCTTGTTTCCTCCATTAATTCGCGCATGGCATCGAAATATTCATCAATTTTTTTAAAATTGGTGTATGGGAAACCGGTTACAACTAATGCTTGCTGATGGGTATGATTATCGCTTACTTTTATTTCGAGGTCGTTTAAAAAAGCCGGTGAGTTTTCGTGTGCGTAAAACATTTCGCCATGTACAATTTCATATACTATGCCCATCACAATTGTTTTGTTGCGCATTAAAGCCACACTAATGGCATGCGGAGCTACACCGTGTATAAAGTTTGTGGTTCCATCGATGGGGTCGATAACCCAATTGTAAACTTCGCCTACTTTTTTACTTGTTTCCTCTTCGGCAATAAACCCCGAGCCGGGCAATAATTCGGACAATCCGGCTACCAGTTTTTCTTCCGACATTTTATCGATGCTGGTCACAAAATCGCTTTGTCCTTTAACTTCAATTTCGAAGTTTTCACGTTCAGTGCGAATCATTTCGGCCGTTTCGAATATCAGCTCACGAGCTTTTTTACCTAAACTTTCAAGTTCAATCATGTTTTTTAACCTTTAACTACTTTAATGGTTTCAACCTTTGTGCTGGTTTTGATCTTTACAAAATAAATTCCACGAGAGAATTTTGAATGTTCGGTAAAGATATCGATATATTGCCTACCATCAAAAAGAACGATTCCGTTTATTGTGTTGAGTACATTTCCGCTTAAATCGCAGATGCTTATCTCGTACTCTTCACCTGTCCGGCTGTTGAATCCGAGGGTGGTGTGCTGCTTAAAGGGTGAAGGCGAACATTGAGCATTGTCTGCTAGATTTGAAATTGTTCTTGTTGAGGTATAAATGCTGTTTTGCATGCCCGGTGTTCCACCTGCCAAACCGGCAGACCACGATTGAGCCATGGCGTTTTCGTAACCCGGAGACTCAAGTTCTAATGTAGAAGATGTGTTTAATGGTGCTGTTGGCCAGGGTGCTGCTGGCAGGTAGCTAACCTGATCGATGAGTGCATTTTCAATGTTGTATAGCGAAATGGTTTCACCTTCGCTGCTAAGTCCGAATTTCATGTCGCCAATTATGTTTTGAACTTTTGGATATGTGGTTGAAAAACGCCCGGTATTGTTGCAGATTACCAGGTAATCGCCGGGATAAATAATTGTATTCTGAGGAAAAACAAACCCATTTTGCAAATTCTGGTCGGCAATTTTCCATCCAAATAAATCGATCGCGAAATCACTTTTGTTATATATCTCAATCCAGTCGCCCGAGTTGTATTCATCATCCGAACGATAATTGATTTCGTTTATAACAATTTCGGCGTCGGTTTGCTCTACATCCTCGAAAACAGCATGTAGGTTAGTTGTTCCGTTAAGGAATAGTTCGATTTTAGATTTTTCCGACTGCGAAGCTCCTTCCCAGCGTACAAATCGATGTCCGGCCTGGGGCAATGCTTTAAAAGTTACGGGAACGTTGCTGAAGTATATGCCATTAAACGGATAATTGCCGGGTGTAATGGTGTTTACCTTCACTTTTCCGCTTTTTACATCAGATACAGTTATGTTGACAGTGTAGTTTTGCGACAGTCCAAAGAAACTTCTGAAATGATTGCGCATGTAAGTTGGACGATAATTGGCAAAAGTTTTTATTTCGTTAATTTGATTGTTCCAGTTGTTTTTCCAGCCGCCCCATTTATTTAAATGGCCTTCAATTTCTGGTTCAATAATGGCTACAATTGAATCGAGTTTCCCGGTCATATTTGACGACGAGAACGTGGTATTCATTAAATCGGCAGCACGGCTAATAAACTGATGCTTGAAGTCGTTGTTGGTTAGTAATTTGCGAAACAGTAAGGTTGACCAAGGCGGGTTGGGCCAGTCGGGACCATTGGTTGCTGTCGCAAGAATTAACGTATTTTCGCTGTACTTATACATGTTGTACAAGCCCATACCAAAATCGGTGTCGAAAAGCAGCCAGCGCCACTTACTGCCGGGTTTGTTTGATTTCCAGTACTTGATATTGTTTCCGGGCCAGTCGCCGTTATTAATGAAAATCTGGGTCAGCTGGTAATCGATATAGCAACTTATATCAATCTGCATGGCTACTGTTGAGTAAGTTTCGCTGTCGTTAAGCTGCCGATTACTTATAAAATTGATTAATTGGCGGTATTCAGCATCCGTTCCGTGAATTGCAGAAGCGTTTCCCTCCAGTAGGTTAAGCTCTTCTTTTTCAATGTTGTAATTGCTTTTAAAATAATGTTCGTTGGGTTTATCCCGCATATTTAAAATTCCCCAGTATTCGCCATTCAGATATACAATTGCGGGCTGGTAGGCCAGTCGTTCCATGTCGAGGTTTTTCACCACTTCGGACACATATCCATCTCGAAGCATACTAAATCCGAAATCATTTCCTGAATTTCGAAGAAGTAATGTCTCAAATATTTTGTATCCCCGATCATTGAATAAAGAGTAATCGAAAGAACCTTTACCATATTGACTGCGAGCAAATAAGGCCATTGATTTTAAGTCGGACATACGTGAGTAATTACCTGTAATTTTTACGCCAGCACCCTGGTCAATTTGCTGTTCTCCGTTTATGTCGAAAAGCTCAAAATGTACTTCCTTCTCCCAATCCATCCAGTAATTAGCCCCGTAATGCGGGTCGGCAGGCTGAGCATTTGGCCCTTCAACCAGAATGCCTTCGTGATAATCGAAAAAGTTTTTGGGTGCTGTTGAAAGTGAAATCACGGGCAGAGTATGACTAACATTTACGAAATAAGTATTGGTTGTTGTTTCTCCAAGTTGTATGCCGTTGCGGTATATTGCTGCACGTATAGGCGTTGGCTTCGAAATACGAATCGGCGAGGTAAATAGATAGCTTTCGCTGTTGGGTTCTGAACCGTCGGTGGTGTAACGTATTTCCACATCGCTTATGTCGGTTAGAATAGAAATGCTTTGCGTGCCGTTGTAAAAACCGGCTTCGGGTGAAAATGTCAATTCGGGATTTCGCATTTCGTTTTGGGGGTCGGTATTAGCTTGTTGGGGTGTTGGCAGTGTGAAATAGAAATAATCATCAGCCCCGTCGGGGAAACGGCCATACGAAGCATTGGTGAATAGTTCCGGAACGTTTATCGAATCGGAAATGCTGCCATCAGGTTCAAACAAATAAATGCTTTCACCCTCTTTATTTATTTTGAAATTAGTGTGAAAACTTTCAGTTGTGCATGAATCGTTTATAAACCATTCGGTTTTGTAGGTTTCGAACAAAGTTGAACCAATAGATAGAAATGGGATTATAGTGAAATCGGATGAATAGTTGTTGATATTATAAGCCTGAATGGCAAGCACGTTGGTGCCTGGTAGTAACTCTGTGTCGCCGGGGTTGATTACAAACTCGTCGGGCTTACCACCTGAGTACATATTTGCTTCGTGATCTGTAGTGACATTTATCTCATTGAGATTATGGGCGTTCGTAAAGGTGAGATTCTCGTGTGCAACAAGTTCACCATTTATAAAAGCCGCGAAAGCATCGTCGTAATCGACGTGTAATAGAATTTTCTGAACATCATCGGGATTGTTGATTTGAAATTCTTTTCGAATATAAATTGAATATAGCGGGTAAATCACCGTATTATCGTCGTTGTCGTCATATCCAAAACCACTAATTCCCTTTTGCCATGCCAAATCGTCGAAATGAGTGGTGCGCCATGCGCTGTTGGGGTAATTATTGTCGGTTACGAGGTACGACCACGAATCCCCCTCGGTGATTATTGTTTTGTAGCAAAAGGCCGGAGAATAGCGGTCTTTTCCGGAGGCAAAAACGACCAGGTGCTGACCGGCTTCGAGTATCAGCGGTGGAAATTGCCAAACACTTTCGGTATCGTTCTTGTCGTTAAGAAAATACCCATCGAGGTTTATTGCGTTATCCGAATTGTTGTAAAGCTCAATCCAGTCATTTGTTTCACCGTCATCATCGGTATATCCGGTTGAGTTAGACGACACAACTTCGTTAATTACAACCTGGGCATTGGTTGTTAAAAAAGCAGTAAGAAAAAAATAGAAAAAAATATTTTTTAGTGGCATGTTGTTCGATTGGTTAACTGGTTACTGTTATTCTTTTTTAAAAATGCTCAGTAATCGAGGCTTATATAAAAATCAAGCCTTTGAAATAAGCGAAAAATGTGCTGAAAATCAAGTGATCATTCAACCGATGTGCCTTATTGTTGAAAATGTACTTCTAAAACAAAAGATTATTCCATGTGCCGATTAATTGGTTTGCTCGTTGTTTACTTCGAAAAAGGCAATTAAATCGGCAAGTGATTCGGCTTGAGCTGTGAGCTCCTCAGAGTTTGCCGCCAGTTCTTCCGATGCAGCGGCATTTTGTTGAGCAACGCGGTTGAGCTCCTGTATCGAATCGTTAATTTGTGTCACGCCCTGTGACTGCTGTTTGCTGGTAATGGCGATTTCCTGTACAAAGCTTGTAGTTTTTTCTATTTCAGGTAACAGTTTTTGCAAATTCTGGCTCGAAAGTTCAGATTTCTCCATGCTGATTTTGGAGATGTCGGTAATCCATTGTTCTCACCACTGTTAATCATTTCGTCGATGATGCTGTTGTTGTCGGCCAAACTCTGTTTGTTGTATGTTAATTCAGGCAGCACAATTTCTTGCTTTTCGCCACTAATTTGATAATTATAAACAGTTAAGGCAATAATTAATACAGCAACTAAAAATCCTGTTACAAAATTGATTCGCTGACCAATTTTAATTCTTTTTCGAAATGAAGAAATGTAATTTAAAAGCTATGATGTGAAAATTAATGCTGCAATTAACAATCATTTTCCGATTAATGGGAAGTTCAGAGTACCGATTCAATTAAAATGATTAAAATGCGCTATTTCATAAAAAACTCCGTTATTTTTGTTAAAATCTTTTTTATCGTTATGAGTTTAAAATCATTTATTAAGAGTCGTAACTTTATAATCAACATCGTACTTCTAATTTTATTCTTTGCGGTGCTGGTTTATATTACCTTATTGTTGCTTAAGGTTTATACCAATCATGGTGAGTCGCGTTCAGTGCCCGATTTGCAGGGTTTTTCTAAATCAGAGGTTGAAATGATTACACATCATCAAGAGCTTCAATATAAGGTGATTGATTCGACATTTGTGCGTAATTCGGTGCCAGGCAGTGTGTTATCGCAACAGCCATCTGCCGGGGCTAAAGTGAAAGAAGGTCGTACAGTTTATCTTACAATATCGGCTGTGCAACCTGAGAAAGTTGTGTTGCCTGGTATCGTCGATGTTTCGTTAAGAGAAGCACAGAGCAGGCTTGAAAATGCAGGTTTGCGACTTGGGCAGGTCGAATATCGGCCTTCGGAATTCATAAATCTTGTATTAGACAAAAGACTTAATGGATATCGCTTGCCCAATGATACCCTGCTTATAAAAGGAACTGCAGTTGATTTGATTGTGGGGAAAGGGCTTAGCAACGAAAAAACCATTGTTCCAGATGTGCGGGGCTTTTATCTTAACGATGCGAACAGAGCTTTGTATGCTGTGAGTTTAAACGTTGGTGCGCTGGTTTACGATAATTCGGTAAGAACAGTTGAAGATTCGATTCAAGCTCAGATTTGGAAACAAATGCCGGAGGGCGGTGAAAATAATCTTATTGAGCTGGGAAGTTCGGTTGATTTGTGGCTTACAATTGATAATGAAAGGTTAGATGTAAATATAGATGACCTTGATGTTGACTTATTTGAGAACGAGTTTTAATATGTGTGATACTTCAGAAGAGATTTTCAATAACGACGATAACGAACTATACGAACATTACCGTTTTGTAGCCGACCCCGGACAAAATCCGCTGCGTGTTGATAAGTTTTTGGGTAATAAAATGGAAGGAACATCGCGAAACCGGATTAAGGCAGCTGCCGATGCAGGTAGTATAAAGGTTAACGGACAGATGGTTAAGTCGAATTATAAAGTAAAACCAGATGATGTAGTTACTATTGAACTGGATTATCCAAAGCGGGAGTTAAAAATAATTGCTGAAGATATTCCCCTTGATGTTGTATATGAAGACGACGATTTATTAATTGTAAATAAATCACCGGGACTGGTTGTTCATCCGGGACATGGAAACTATACAGGAACATTGGTAAATGCCCTTGCTTACCGTTTTAAAAATCTTCCTTTGTTTAATGCGGGCGACCCACGCCCCGGACTGGTTCACCGTATAGATAAAGATACTTCAGGTTTGTTGGTTGTTGCCAAAACTGAGCATGCCAAAAATCATTTGGCTATGCAATTTTACAACAAAACAAGCCAGCGTCGTTACCAGGCTGTTGTGTGGGGTGTTCCTAAAGAATCTGAAGGTACTATAACCGGCAATATCGGTCGAAGCCTTAAGAACCGCCAGGTTTTTACTGTTTTTCCGGATGGTGAATATGGTAAACATGCTGTTACCCATTATACGGTAATCGAAGAGTTGGGGTATGTAAGTCTTGTTGAGTGCCGACTTGAAACCGGGCGAACCCACCAGATAAGGGTGCATACGAAATACATAAACCATCCGATTTTTAACGATTCGAATTACGGTGGAAATACAATTTTGCGCGGTACTACTTTTAATAAATACAAGCAGTTTGTTGATAATTGCTTCAAGATTTGTCCGCGTCAGGCATTGCATGCTAAAACACTGGGTTTTGTTCATCCTACAACCGGAGAGGAAATGTTGTTTAATTCAGAATTACCTGCCGACATGACTGAACTTGTGGAGAAATGGCGTGCATATCTGATTAACAGAAATGAATAGCAGGCATATTCTATTTTTGCAATCATATTTACCTTAAACTAAGACCTCTTTTCTAAGTCAATTGTCGTAATAACTTACCGAATTTTCATTTAGCCTTACCGAATAATAATTTACAAAGATCTATACCAGCCAGATATCATATATTGTGGTATCTGGTTTGGTGAAAACATAAATTATTAAAAGTGAATACTATGAAAAAATTTGAAAAGCCTTTCAGTTCAATAATAATTATTGTCGGCATAACAATAATATCAATAATGTCGGGATGCTCAATCATTCCGGAATCAATGCCCGTTAATTCCGACACTGGAGCTGCAACCGTTGGCAGCGAAGGAGGTACAATATCAGTAGGAGATGAAACATCGCCAATTTATGGTGCAAAAATTGATATTCCGGGGGGAGCTCTGAATGAAGATGTGAAAATTGAAATCGTTGATGGGAGTAGTGAATATATTGACGGACAAGATGTTCAATTAATCAAATTTCTGCCTGAAGGGTTGGAGTTTAGTGAGCCGGCTATCATCGGATTGCCATGGTCAACCGATAATCAAAATTCTTCAAGTTCCCGGAACTACTATGTAAATCAAGATGAATATACAATTAAAGAACTGGAAGTTGACGATGTCGATATCGAAAACAAAATTACTTACTCCATAGCAAATCATTTTAGTTCATTCTTCAATAAACCACAATATTATATCATTGACAGGTCGGTCATGATTAACAATAACGAAATCATGGCTTTCGCTCATCTTTACACGCCACTTAGCAATATACTTCCAAAAGATAAAGAAAGTCCTTATGCTAATGCCGAGGATATTGTTTTAAATAACCCGCAAGGCAACGAGTGCATGGTTCGTCTTAATTTTGATTTGTTTAGGAAGGAGCGGGGAGGAAAAGACGCTTCTGGAAGAGACTATTACTATTTAATGTTTAAAGCCCGGCAGCAGTTTTTTATCAAATATAAACAATCATCTGAGGGATGGGAGGTGACCGTAATCAGATATGACAACCCACTTGTTAGCACTAATAGCCCGGTTGAAATTTACAAAAAGACAGGATTGTCGCAGGAACAGCTGATGAACGACTGGCTAAGTGGTTTCCCGGTTATTGCCCGATTTACAAAATCATGCTTTATAAATCCTGATCTTGAGATTAGCAACAACGATGAATTTGATATAGGTGTTAGCTGGACAATGGTTAAAAGGGTTCATCGGTATTTTGAACAAGACGCATGGACTTGGGGATTTGCCCGTTACTCATCGTTGTTCAGCAAAAATGAATTAAACAAATACGAAAATGATTCGAGTAAAAATAATATTGATGATAATTACGAGCTCGACAACGATCCACCACTAATGCCAACGAATCCTCAGCCGCTTAACTTTGCAACAGATGTTTCTATTGATGCTCAATTGTCATGGGAAAGCTCCGATCCCGATGGGGATGAAGTTTTTTTTAGTGTTTATTTTGGCACAAGCAACCCGCCTCCATATGTTGGCTACCTGGAGAATAGCTCAACCTACAATCCTTCAGGGCTTGAAATGGAACAAAGCTATTATTGGCAAATAGAAGCTGTTGATGAACATGGTGCTACTACAACCGGGCCGGTATGGGAGTTTACAACTGAATCAGAAAGCGCTCCCTTGGTAGGTTGTGGCGGAGTAACGACAGTGGAATACGAGGGTAAAACTTATCACACACTTGAAATTGGAGATCAATGCTGGTTAAAAGAGAACTTAAATGTTGGAACGATGATAGCCGTTACAGAAAATCAAACAGACAACGGCGTGATCGAAAAATATTGTTACTACGATGATGAAAATTATTGCGATCAATACGGAGGTCTTTACCAATGGGATGAATTAATGCAATACTTAACTAAAGAGAAGACAAAAGGTATTTGTCCAGCAGGTTGGCATGTTGCCTCATCCGACGAATGGAAAATTCTTGAAGGATTTGTCGATACTCAATATGACATTGGCGATAATGTATGGGATAATTCAACATGGCGGGGTTACGATGCCGGTAAAAAATTAAAGTCAGCATCCGGTTGGTTTTTAAATTCAAACGGAACAGATGATTACGGCTTTTCTGTTTATCCTTCGGGGTATGCGAACACACCAACTGGCTTTAGCGACAAAGATGCAGGAGCTTATATATGGAACTCAAGCGCTTCTGCACGGTTCTTTGCTTTTAACAACGACAAAATTTCATTAACCCGGCCAGAAAAGAAAAACGGTAATGCTGTTAGGTGCATTAAAGACTGAAGAAAGAAACAATTATACACACTACATAACATTTTCAACGCCCAGTCCGAACAATGCAAAGTCGTATTTTACGGGGTCGCCGGGGTCAAAACGATGCAATGCAGCAGTTAGTTCCTCCACTGACTGCCAGTCGTTTTGGCGACGTTTCAGGAGACTTAGCTTTCGCGAAACAGTGCCTGTATGAATATCAAGCGGCATCATAAGGGCCGAAGCGGGTATTTTTTCCCACAATCCAAAATCAACGCCACGGTTGTCGCTGCGCACCATCCACCTAAGGAACATGCAAAGCCTTTTTCCGGCCGATTTACTGGTCACATTTGCCAAATGTTTTTCAGATCGATGAAGGTGAGGTATTTCAAGAAAAACTGAGCGAAAATAAACAAGCGCATCGTACACACTTTCACCCTTTTGATAACCTTTCGTAAATACAGCTTCAAGTCCGCCATGGTTCAGGTAGATGTTTTGTAGCGATTTCAGAAAAAATATAGCATCGTCGCCATTAAAGGTACGGTGTACAAAATGCTTGAAAGCTTGAAAATCGTTTTCTGTAGCATTTAAAATAAATTCATGGGGAAAATATCCCATTTCTTTCACCAGTAGGTTAGCATTCTTGATAATCGACTTTCGGTTTCCCCAGGCTATAATCGCCGAAAGGAAGCCAGCAATTTCAATATCTTCTTTTTTATCAAACTGATGTGGTATTGATACGGGATCGTTCGGAATAAAACCCGGAACATTGTAGCGGTAATAACTTGTGTCGAGAAGTTCTTTTAGTTCCAGTTGGTTCATTTGAGAATCACCCCATCCTTTATCTCAAAAATAACATCGCTCATTTGAGCAAAGTCGCGGTCGTGGGTTACAATAACCAGGGTAACACCATACTCGTTGCGCAGCGAGAAAAACAAGTCGTGCAATTCGTTCTGATTCTTACTGTCGAGATTGCCTGTGGGTTCGTCGGCAAATATTACCGACGGGTTATTAATTAAAGCCCGGGCAACTGCTACGCGCTGTTTTTCTCCACCCGATAGTTCGTTTGGTTTATGATTGAGTCGTTCTTCAAGCCCAAGGAACTGAAGCAACTCTTTAGCTCTTGCCTCTACTTCACTTTTGCTTTTGCGACCAATATAGCCGGGTAAGCATACGTTTTCGAAAGCTGAGAATTCGGGCAGCAAGTGATGGAACTGAAAAACAAAACCTATGCGTTCGTTGCGAAATGCAGCAAGCTCACGCTCGCCCATTTTCAACGGGTCTTTCCCATCAATGTTTATGCTCCCGCCATCGGGGCGACTTAAGGTGCCCAGTATTTGTAACAGGGTTGTTTTACCTGCTCCGCTGGTTCCTACAATCGAAACAATTTTTCCCTGTTCAATATTTAAATCAACCCCTTTCAACACTTTGAGCGACCCGAACGACTTGCTTATGTTTTTGGTTATTATCAAAACGATCTATTTAAATAGTAAAACAATATATACGAAATAAAAAATGAACAAAATTGAACCTTCAAGCCGCGAAATACGGCTACCGGTAATACCTTTGTATATTTTGACGAGGCCTTTCCTTTCAGTAAATCCTGAAAAAATTTCTTTCCAAGGAAGAATAAATATGAACAACAGAAAAAAGAATGCCAGCATAAAATTCAGGTCAATTGCAAACTCCCTAAAATTGAAATCAATGACATGTACTCCCGATGTAATTCCAATAACGGCAAAAACATTGAAAATATTTGAACCAACAATGTTCCCAACCGAAATATCGGTTTCCTTTTTTACTGCAGCAATGATTGAAGCTGTAAGCTCAGGTACACTTGTTCCAAAAGCCACTATAGTAATTGATATAATACGTTCGCTAACGCCAAGGCTTGATGCGAGTGTTGATGCACCTTTTACCAATATTCTTGATCCAAAGGCCAGACCGGCAGAGGCAAATACAACGAATAGAATATATAGCCAGATACCATATTTGTTCGATGGTTTGGGAATTTTTACAGCAACTGGAAATTGCTTAGAACTATGTATTGAGCTTATAATAAACAATATAAGAAGCAAAAAAAGAATTCCACCTTCGATGTGACTAATCCGGCTGTTAAGCATAGCCAGGTACAATGCTACACCCGAGATTAGCATAATAGACCAGCTTCGCTTAATGGTTTGCTGTGCTACGGGCATAGGTAGTATCATAACAGTAATACCAAGCACTAGTGCTATATTGGCTATGTTCGAACCAATAACATTCCCTAGTGCAATTTCGGGGTGGCCGGTAATAGCGGCATCGAGACTCACAATTAGTTCGGGAGCAGATGTGCCAAAGGCAACCACTGTTAAACCAATAACCAGCGACGCTATTTTAAAATGATTGGCTATGGCTGTTGCACCTTTTACAAGATAATCGCCGCTATATACAAGTATCAATATACCCAGAGCCAGTTGCCCCAGGCTCAAAAACAATGTATTATCCATTAATTGTCTTTTTTAGTGGGTTCGTCAAACTTGTCTTTAACATCTTCCAGATCATTTTTTAATGAATCACCCACCTCGCTAATATCTTTTTTCAAATCGGAAGTTGATTTGTGAAATTCCTTCTTTATATCATCGCTTGCTTTCCGGAATTCGTTTACTCCCTTCCCCAGGGTACGAGCAATTTCAGGTATAGCCTTGGCACCAAAAAAAATAAGGGCTAAAGCCAAAACCAGTAGAATTTCCTGTCCGCTTATGAATAATATGATCATACCCATTTTGTTTAAATCACAAATTTATAGTAATCTGCGAAACTTCAATTGATTCAATTAAAAAAAGCCGTTAATCTATACAGAAAAACGGCTTTTTTTATAGTGTGAAAAAATCTTATTCGCTCAGTGCGTAACGGCTGAAATCAGTTACGGTGAGGTCTTTATCAGCACTTTTCAAGTACTGCTTAATGGTTTGCTTGTTATCTTTAACAAAAGCCTGATTTAACAACGTACTTTCATTAAAAAACTTGTTTAAAGCACCTTGGGCAATTTTGTCGAGCATGTTCTCGGGTTTGCCTTCCTGACGGTATTTTTCTTTTGCTATTTCAAGTTCTTTCTCAACAACATCAGCCGGAACATCTTCTTTATCAACAGCAATAGGACTCATTGCAGCAATTTGCATTGCTACGTCTTTACCCATTTGCTCATCAACATTGGCTTTATTAAAACCTGCAATAGTAGCAAGCTTGTTACCCGGGTGGATATAAGCCACAACGCTTTCGGCAGTAATTGTTTTGAAATAGCTTAATTCAAGTTTTTCACCAATTATACCTGTTTGCTCAGTTACGTGCTCTTCAATAGTACGATTGTCGTCCATTTTAAGAGCTTTTACCTCATCGAGGTTTTTAGCATCACTTGCAAGGGCAGTGTCAAGCATTTTTCCGGTCAGGTCAATAAAACCTTCGTTTTTAGCAACGAAATCGGTTTCGCAGTTAAACACTAGAATTCCGGCTTTATTGCCATTTACTTTACCCAATGCAACACCTTCCGATGCTTCGCGGTCGGCACGCTTATTGGCAATTGCTTTTCCTTTTTCACGGATGATTTGGACAGCAGCCTCGAAATCTCCGTTGGTTTCGGTGAGGGCATTTTTACAATCCATCATTCCGGCACCTGTTGCTTTACGCAACTTCATTACATCTGCAGCAGAAATAGACATTATTTCGATTTTTTTGAGATGGTTGACAAATAAATTAATTATTCAGCTTTTTCAGCTTCTTCACTTTTACCCGCTTTTTCTTCTTCGGGTTTAGCTTTTTTGGCAGCTGTTCTTCTAGCTTTTGGTTTTGCTTCTTTTTTAGAAGAAGCTTCTTTATCCTTTTCAGCTTTACGCTCGCTAAGTCCTTCACCAATTGCATCACACATTTCCTGAATAATCAGTTTTATTGAATCGGATGCATCGTCGTTTGCAGGAATTATAAAATCAAGCCCATCGGGGTTCGAATTTGTATCAACCATTGCAAACACTGGAATACCAAGGCGCTGAGCTTCGCGAACCGCGATTTTTTCTTTCATCACGTCAACAATAAACAAGGCAGCAGGCAAACGGGTAAGGTCGGCAATAGAGCCAAGCATTTTTTCCAGTTTTGCACGCTGGCGAGTAATCTGAAGCTTTTCACGTTTCGACAGGTTGTTCCAGTTGCTCGGATCTTTCGACAATTTATCGATTGAGCTCATTTTCTTAACCGCTTTACGAATAGTTGGGAAGTTTGTTAACATACCTCCTGGCCAACGCTCGGTTACGTATGGCATATTTATTTCGCTTACGATATCCGAAACGATTTGTTTAGCCTGCTTTTTTGTGGCTACGAAAAGGATTTTACGACCTGAACGTGCAATTTGCTTTAGAGCATTGCTTGCTTCGTCCATTTTTGCAGCAGTTTTCTGCAAGTCGATGATGTGGATACCATTTTTCTCCATGAAAATATACGGAGCCATGTTTGGATTCCACTTACGCTTAAGGTGACCAAAATGGACACCAGCTTTTAATAAATCTTCGAATTGTGCTTTTGGCATACTTCTTTTTGTTTACATTCTGTTCTATCAACCCGGTGGTAGTCGCATTATACGAATCGACCAGGTTTAGATACTAAACAAAATATGATTTGACAATAAATATTAACGTTTTGAGAACTGGAAGCGCTTCCTTGCTTTTGGTTGTCCTGGTTTCTTACGTTCAACCTCACGTGGGTCACGTGTCATAAAGCCTGCTTTCTTCAGTTTTGGTTTATTCTCAGCGTCTATTTTAACCATTGCTCTCGAAATTGCCAGGCGAAGTGCTTCGGCCTGACCATTAAGTCCACCGCCATCGAGGTTTACTTTGATATCGTACTGACCAGCAACCTCTAATAAATTTAGCGGTTGCATAACAACGTACTGAAGTGTTTTCTGAGGGAAATAAGTTTCCAGATCCCTTTTGTTTATGGTTATTTTACCACTACCGTCTGAAATGTAAATACGGGCAATGGCGCTTTTTCTTCTACCTAATGCGTTTATTGTATCCATTACTTAATGCTGTTTAAATCAATAACTTTTGGTTTTTGTGCCTCATATTTGTGCTCAGATCCTACCACTACTTTAAGGTTTCGGAAGAGCACGCTTCCCAAACGATTTTTGGGCAACATGCCTTTAACGGCTTTTTCGACCAAGCGTTCAGGGTATTTTTTAAGAATATCTTCAGGAGTCTGAAATCTCTGTCCTCCCGGATATCCCGAGTGACGCACATACTGCTTATCGGTTACTTTATTACCGGTTAACACTACTTTCTCAGCATTGATAACAATTACATTATCACCACAATCTACATGAGGAGTAAAGCTTGGTTTGTGTTTACCTCTCAGTATTTTTGCTACTTTACTTGCCAAACGACCTAATATTTGTCCTTCGGCATCTACCACAACCCACTCTTTATTTACAGTGGCCTTGTTGGCCGATACGGTTTTATAACTTAATGTATCCACTTGAATTACAAGTTTTTAAATGTCCTACATAATATTTCGCCTCGCTTTATTAAGGTATGTCGCCTGTAATTTGCCGCTCAAAAAGTTACTTACGCCAGCTTGTTCATAACTTCTATGTTGCACTTAATATCAACAAATTACCACACCGCAAGAACGGTAATTAATCGGGACTGCAAAAGTATTTACTTTTTTTTTAAAAACAAATGCTTTTTTAAAATAATCGCATCTAAATCAGGTTTTTTAGCATAAGCTTTAAATAATGGTCCACTTAATTTTAGTCCGAAAGTCTTCTTTCAATATATTTGTACCGCATAACAAGAAAAAATGACGATAAATAGTTATATAAAAAGCATCAGGGAAAAGCTCTCGGACGTTTATCCGTCCAGCGAATCGGACGCCCTTATTTCAATCATCTTCAAAAAGATCTATAATTATTCAGCACATGGCATAATAATGCATGCGTCGGATGTTGTCAATTCTGAAAATGAAACAACCATTGACAAGATAATCGAACGTCTGTTGCATCACGAACCTATTCAGTACATTTTGAATGAAGCCGAATTTTACGGATTATATTTCGACGTTACCCCCGATGTGCTCATACCACGAAACGAAACAGAAGAACTTGTAAACCACATTATTTATGAAAATTCAGGTTTCGACGGAAATATACTCGATATAGGTACCGGGAGCGGATGCATTGCTGTAAGTCTGAAAAAGTACCTACCAAAAGCGCAGGTGTTTGCATGCGATATTTCGCTTGATGCTTTAAGCATAGCAAAAAGAAATGCATTAAAAAACAGCGTGGACGTAACGTTTTTTCAACTCGATGTACTTTCAGGCAAAAAACACAATGTAAAGTATGACATGATTGTGAGTAATCCGCCCTATGTTACTGAAAATGAAAAAAGATATATCGAAGAAAACGTATTGAATCACGAACCCCAAACCGCTCTTTTCGTCCCCAACAGTAAACCTTTGATGTTTTACGAAGCCATATTAAATTTTGCTTCTGAAAATCTGAACGCAAACGGATATCTCTGGTTCGAAATAAACGAAGCATTTGGCAATGAAATGATAGATTTATTAAAAAAATACAAATTCGCGGGTGAAATTTTGAAGGATATCAATAACAAAGACAGAATGGTTTGGGCAAAAAAATAACCGGTCAAACAACCGGTTATTTTCAGAGGAAGGGATACCGTATTTTAAACCAACACCGATTCATTTTGGGCCAATGCAGCAACAGCTTCTTCTTTGGTATTACAAACGATCACATTTCGTCCTGTGAGTTTTATAAATGTTTTGTAAAAAATTTGCATCATACCACGCATGCCTATCACTGCACTCGATTTCACGTAAGGATTATTACCTTTCACGTAATTCACAAAAAGGTTAAATATGTCGGTATTAAAATACATGTCTTCAAGATTGGTAATAGTGACCAATGATTTTGGAAATGATTTCCGTATATAATGGCCAAAATAATCGATTTGCTCTACTACTTCTTCCTTCTTTTTTAAACCTGAAAAATTAAGATAAATTATTTTCTGTGAGCCAATAATAATAGTTTCCGGTGTTCTCATTTTTATTTTTTTAAAGGGTTAACAAACTATACGAACTGCAAAATACAACCAATACTTCCATTTGTAAAGCATTATTATGTGAATGGTATTATTTTTTTAGTAAAAGACTTGATTTTTTTAGTAAATGATAATTGACAAAAATATGTTAGTGTATAGAATTCATCAAGTATGGTTTTTTTATTGCCTTAAAATGAATCAACGATCGGAAACATTTCAGCATCTGAGCAACAACGATCGTGCATGCTGGGAGTGTCATCGCGAAGTACCTCATGGAAGGGTACGCAGCTTGTCGAGTGTCCCCAATGCACGTATTCCTCTTCCACCAAGTCCGATTCCCGACTGGTTGCAAAAGGCATTGAAATAAATACTAAAAAAATAAATCTATGAAACCGAAAAACTTGTTAACGAACGTCACATACGCGTAATTGAAAGTCGCGACAATCTTGAAAAGCAAATATTTAGCGCACACGTCGAAGCCAAAACAGCCTGGGATAAAGGTGCGACCCAATCGCAGATGGCTGACATACTGATAGATATTCACCATGCACAGTAGCGCTGTGACTACGCTGCTGCAAGCCACGGCGCTTCATTTCACTCGCCGGTTGAAACCAGCAGGGTTATAGCCTCTGGAATGGACGTTATACAGGATGCACGATTGAAACTTGCACGTGTACTAGCCAACCTTGGACATAACGAGCCAATTCCATATCCCGATATTTCGACAAAGGCCAAAGCACAGGAATATATTGGTCTTGATATGAAAAAATTAAACATTATCTAGTTTGACCATTTCTTCAACCCGTATCTCACAGCCAGTTCGTGACGTTTCTCGTCATCAGCCGAGTTTATGTACATTTTCCAACCGGGGCAAAAACGGATGTGCCATTTCCAGAAACGACCGGCAAACGATTTTGGATTTTCGTCGTATTTCAACCGCATTTTACAATCTTCGCATTGGGCTGTTTTTTCCATCGTGTATTTATTTGAAATAGTTAGTAATTTTATTCAAATCGACATTCCCACCCGACAGAATGATACCAGTTTTTTTTCCAGCAACGTTAACTTTCTGTTCCACAATAGCAGCCAACGGCACTGCCGCCGAAGGCTCAATAATAATTTTCATTCGTTCCCATATCATGCGCATTGCCATCATTATTGAAGCTTCCGAAACGGTAACAATCTCATCGGTCTTGTCTTTTATTACTAAAAAATTTCGCTTGCCAAGGGAGGTGAGTAATCCATCAGCAATTGTTTTCGGATTTACCGAGGCGATTATCTCTCCGGTCATAAATGAACGATAAGCATCATCCGCACCGATTGGTTCGCAGGCAATTACTTTCACATCGGGTAAAAGTGCTTTTGCTGAAATAGAAGTACCAGCCAAAAGACCACCACCACCAACAGGGCACAGAATATTATCAAACGATCCAAAATCCTCGATTAGCTCTTTTACTGCCGTTCCCTGTCCCGAAATTACGTCGAAATTATCGTAGGGATGAATCTCAACTGCACCTGTTTTTTCAATTATTCCGGCCAGGGTTTCCTCTCTTGCCTTCAGGGTCGGTTCACAATATGTAATTTCTGCGCCATAGCCTGCCACAGCTTTTCTCTTAATTTCTGGTGCATTTTCAGGCATTACTACATAGGCTTTAATGCCACGGTTTAGGGCTGCCAAAGCCAATGCCGCTGCATGGTTGCCCGATGAGTGTGTTGCCACACCTTTTCGGGCTGCTTCTTCTGTTAAATTCATCACGGCATTAGTGGCACCACGAAACTTAAAGGCACCAACTTTCTGGAAATTTTCACATTTAAAAAAGATATCTGCATCTAACAGGTTATTTATTGCAGATGAAGAAAGCACAGGAGTACGATGAATATATTGCTCGATGATCTTATGCGCTCGTGAGATATTTGAAAAGGCCGGTATGTACATTTCCCAAAAATTTGCTTCTTCAAAGATAATGATTCAGACAAAATTCAGGAAAATACAAGGAGTTGTTTTCTACTATTAAAAGAAATAATTACCAGTTTGATAAATCAAAAAGCCATTAATTGCAAAACGAAGAATGCGGGCAAATGCAAACAAGGTATAGTAGCGGTATTTATATTCGATTATCCCCATTATTAGGGAGATGGTTGCCCAAGGCAGTGGAGTCATGGCAGAGATTAAAATAATTAATCCGCCAAATTTCTTTATGGTGGGTAAATGTTTCGCCACAAACTTCTTTTGACGTATTCTTTTTCCTACTTTTTTTGTAAGAAGACGACCAATCCAGAATGCCAGGTGTCCTGCGCCCAACGATACAGCAGCAAAAAAAATGATATCGATAATATAACTGGTAAGGTTGCCTACATTAAACGACCAAACTATGAATAATTCGGGCGGGAAAAGACCAAAAAACACTTCAGATCCTACATAGATTAGATGGACTGCCAGGCTGTTTCCATAAAACATTTCCAGCCAATACTGGGGGTTGTGGTCAAAATATAGTTTTTTAAAAAGAACTACCAAGCAAAAAAGTACAACCAGTGAAAGCAGCGCATGCAATGCGTATTTTAACACAAAATGTTTCTTTTCCCCTATCTTTTTCCTTATCATTTGCATAGGCTGATTTTCTTTGTAAGTGTACTTTTAGCAATGTATTGCAGTAAGATTAAATAAAATATGCAGGACTATTTTATCCATTGAGTTTTTTCGGCAACAGGGATACGTGTGCGCGTAACGCTTGTGGTTGTTTTGTCGGGAATACCAAGTATGAAAAAACCAACTGGCTCATCTTCGCGTTCCAATTCGAGAAACTTGCGCATTTGAGGGGAGTAACAAACATCGCCGGTACTCAGGTAACCGCCGATGCCAAATGCATCAAGACTTAAGTAAATGTTCTGTACGCCGCACGCTACCGAAACAAGGTCTTCCTGTTTGGGGAAACGTTTGTGTGGGTCGCGTTTGGCAATTACCACTACAATGTGCGAAACACGTTTCCATTTTTCATCATAAGCTTCATATTTGTGTTGTTTGAAACGAGCCCTTGCCGTAATCGTTTTATAAATTTCTTTTTGTACTTCGAAAAAACGTTTCACTGCTTCGCCGGTTAAAACTTTAAAGTGCCACGCCTGAACCAATCCATGCGATGGCGCCCAACTGGCATTTTCAAGCAAGAGTTCAACCGCAGCATCATCTATCTTGCCTCCTTCTTTTAATCCACTTACAAAAGTCGATTTCCTGGTTTTTATCCAATGTGATATTTTCTGTGCTTCTACGTTCATTGTATCTTCTTATCTCCCGTGTTTAAACGAACAGCTCTGGCAGGGGCCTAGTTCGCCACGTAAGCGGCGGTCAACCAACTCGCTGAGCCTTTCGCGCAGTACGTTGACGCCTACCTGCGAGATTACTTCGTCGGCAAAGGCGTACATAATCATCAACCGGGCTTCTTTCTCGCCAATACCACGGGTGCGCAGGTAAAACAATGCATTTTCGTCGATGCGGCCTACTGTAGCACCATGACTACAACGCACATCATCGGCATCAATGACCAAACGCGGCTTGGTGAACATCTCGGCAGTTTCGCTCAACAACACGTTGTTATTTTGCTGAAAAGCTTCGGTTTTCTGGGCATCTTGAAATACGTTTATCTGCCCCGTAAAAACGCCTTTCGAATGGTCGTCGAGTATGTTTTTGTATAACTGGCTGCTGGTGCAGTTGGGTACGGCGTGGTCTATAGCAGTAAAGTTATCGACGTGCTGTTTGTTGTCGGTAAAGCTGAGCCCGTTCATGTTGGCATGGGCATACTCACCATTGAGAATTACTTTCAGGTTGTTGCGTACTATGCCGCCGTTAAGCGTAATAGCATCTGAATCAAGACGGGCATTGCTTTCGATTTTCCCAAAGAAATTGGTAATGTTTACCGCCCCGTTGTGCTGGTTTTGTACCGAGTAAAAGCCAAAGCGGGCATCGCGATCAATGTAGCTCTCGCTCAGGTTGTTCAGTATGTAGTA
>JAQICD010000175.1 GCA_027858715.1 Prolixibacteraceae bacterium | reverse complement strand
ATGCGTTTGATATCATTTCCGAATGTACTAATCACTTCACACCAGGCCTTTTTTACCGGTGAAGCACTTGAACAAATTACCTCCACGACCTATCAGAATATTACAGACTTTGAAAATGGAAAAGAATTGAAAAATGAGGTAAAGATGTAAGGCCGGATAAATATTCTAAGCAACATCAAATACAACTCACTTACCAATGACTATTTGATTACAAATATTGTATATCATCTGCAACATGAGTTGAACTAAATACACCGAAGCAAAAAAAAGCCCCAACATAGGGGCTTTTTAAACATTGTTACTTTTGTTTTCAATCTTTCTTTAATAAAATTGTTTCTATGTAGTTTTTAAACATTTGCTTAGTTTCTTCTTCTGAGCGTGCAATTCCAGAGGTCATTGTCGGTTTTCCTTCCATCGGACAATACAAAAATGCCGGAATACCTGAAACACCAAAGATTTGCGATAACTCACGCTCGTTATCAACATTAACTTTATACACATTAATTTTACCTTTGTATTCCTGCGCAAGCTCCTCAAGAATAGGCGATGTAATGCGGCATGGGCCACACCAATCTGCATAAAAGTCGATAAGACAAGGTTTGTCGCCTTTGTAAACCCACTCAGATGGATTTGATTCGAAGTCCATTACATTAGCCAAAAAATCTGCTTTTGTAATATTAATTGTTGCTTTTTCACTATTCACTGACGGACTTACAGCATGTACTGTAACCGCTGCCAATACAAGTAAAATTGAAAATATTTTTCTCATGATATTTGTATATTATATTATTTCTTAATTCTGATGATTCAGACTTTTTCAATCTAATCAAACCATCCTATTTAAATTTTTCTTCTAATATCGTTTCGATTTGTTCTTTCGATTGGATGCTTGCTGTGGCGGCCACTGTTTTACCATACTTATAATAAAAAGTAAAAGGGAGCCCCATAAAACCACGTGCTTCTGGCGCATTCCTGATAACTTCTGCTTCTGGAATATCGAATTCCATATCGGCAAAAACTACATCATTATATTCGTTTTCAAGTTCTGACATTGCTGCATAAACAGGAACACACATAGGCCCCATTCGTCCACAGCAAATCATTACATTTTCGTTTTCGGTTATCAATTTATGAAAATCGTCTTTCGACAGCACATGTTTTAAGTTGGTATGTAACATATTCAATTGTTTTTTAGTAAAACGTTCACAAATATATATTTGAAAGAAATTGAAACCTGTAACAAAAGTCACAAACGAAAAGAGTAAATCAGAAAAAAAAACAAAATGTATATATTTTGTATAGTTATTCACACATAACACTAGATCAGAAGTTTGTATATTTGTATTGTGTTGTTATTAATGAAGAAATAATCCATATTGGTTTTAGACAAAACAGGAACATAGTGCTGTAGTTAGTTTGGGCTAAAGTTGATTTATTTAAGAGGGGGAAGTGGATTATTTTTAGAGGAAAACAATTTAATTTATCATGGCTTTCTGGAATCAGAAAGCCATGTTTTTATGCATTAAAAAACATCATCGTCATCACTAATTTCATCGGCAACATCGTCGATGTCCTCCAGATCGTCGGTATATTTGTTCTCGTACTCTTCCCTGATTCCATCTTTAAGTGTCCCATCAGAATCAAAATCTTCATCGTCCTCTACAATCCTAATAGCCTCACCAACAGTCATTCTAACCATATAATAACGGTCTTCAGTTTCGAAAGGTAACACACTAACAATTCGACCATCTTTATTGGTAAATGTAATCAGGCTGTCGCTAAATCCATATGGATACTCCAATTTGATTTGCTCATGAATTTCAACGGGAAGTTTTTCGTAATCCTTAATTACCTTTGGTTTTGCTGTGTTCATTTTACTCATTTCAGTTTAAACTTTTCGTATCAAATACACTAATTTACAATATTTTAATCATTGCAATCCTCATTTCATATATCGATGTCAAAATACAAAACTTTTAAAAATTATAGCATTTCAAAAGGTAAGTTTTGAAAAAAAATTGAATTAGTCAATAATAATGAATATTTGGCTCGAAATTTTATTGATTTTCAACTTTTAAAAGAAAATTAAGTTTTCTCGAAATCAAAAACTTAGGTTTTGTTGTTGTCTTAAATCATATACTTTTGTGTGCAACAAGAGTCTAAAATAAGAAAAATGACAAAAAATAAAAAAGCAATGCTGATGATCCTCGACGGATGGGGAATGGGCAAAGGAGACAAATCGGATATAGTTGCTTCGGCGCCAACACCATTTATCGATTCATTGATGGAAGAATATCCACATTCGAAATTACTGGCCAGTGGTGAGCACGTGGGTTTACCCGACGGACAAATGGGTAACTCTGAGGTAGGACACCTCAATCTGGGTGCCGGAAGAGTTCTTTATCAGGACATGGTGAAGATTACCCGTGCTATTAAAGACCGCTCGCTTTGGGAACATCCGCAAATTCTGAAAGCATACAATTACGCAAAGGAAAATAACAAAAACGTTCATCTTGTTGGCATAATCGGCCCCGGTGGAGTACATGCTCTTAGCACGCACATGATTGCACTAAGTAGGATTGCTACAGAAATGGGGCTCGAAAATATATTCGTACACGGCTTAACCGATGGACGTGACACCGACCCGAAATCTGGTTATGGCTTTATTGAAAACGACTTGAAAGAACTAGCCAAAACAAATGCTAAATTTGCCTCAATTATCGGTCGTTATTACGGCATGGATCGCGATAAAAATTACGATCGTATGAAACTGGCCTACGACCTGTGGATGGAAGCCAAAGGTGAAAAAACAACCGATTTATTGGGTACTATCAAAAAATTCTACGACGAAGGTATTACCGACGAATTTATGAAACCCATTGCTCTTACCAACGATAACGGCACACCGGTAGCGACCTTCGAAAAAGACGACGTGGTTATCTGTTTCAATTTCCGCACCGACCGCTTGCGTCAGGCAACCATTGCATTTACACAAGAAAACCTACCTGAATTCGGCATGAAAACTCAAGACCTGAAATGGTACACCTTGACCGAATATAAAGCAGACTTTAAAAACATCGAAGTAATTTTCAGAAAAGACAACGTAATAAATACCATTGGGCAGGTAGTTTCTAAAGCCGGTTTAAATCAGATTCGTATTGCTGAAACTGAAAAATATGCACACGTGACATTTTTCTTTTCTGGCGGTCAGGAAATTGAATTTCCCGGTGAAAAACGAATATTATGCCCCTCGCCAAAAGTTCCAACTTACGATCTCAAACCTGAGATGAGTGCTTTTGACATCCGCGATGCCATTGTGCCTGAATTGGAAAATGAAACGGCTGATTTTGTTTGTCTTAATTTTGCCAATGGCGACATGGTAGGTCACACCGGAGTTTACGAAGCAATTTATAAAGCAATTGTAGCTGTTGACGAATGTGTGAAAGATGTGGTTACTGCTGCAAAAAAAGGCGGTTACGACGTTCTGATTATTGCCGACCACGGAAACGCCGACAATGCGGTTAACGAAGATGGCTCGCCAAACACAGCACACTCGTTAAATCCGGTTCCCTGTATTTGGGTAAGCGACAACAAGGACAGAGCTATTGAAGATGGAATCCTGGCCGATGTGGCTCCTACCCTGCTCGACATTATGGGACTAGTTATTCCACCCGAAATGACAGGTAAAGTACTAACTAAATAGATCCAAATTTCTTACAAATACCGAAAAAGGTTTGCATATTGATGCAGACCTTTTTTTTGCAAATCGACATCTTGCTATAAAACAATATTTACATGCATTTTTACTCCCACAAAAATAGTTTACCACTAATCAAAGTAAAAGCCCGGCCTATAAAACTGCAAACAGATCAAAACGACCTCCTAAAAGCAACAACAAAAGTAAGTGAAGTTGTTTTCACTGAAATCAAAAATTGTAACCGATATCGAGAGTGCCATATACAACGAACCCATATTGCATTACAGCATTCTTAACGGAGATAAATATTTCATCAGAGATGGTTACCCCTGGAGCTTACCTGTGGATGATTCGATTACTACCCGAACAGGACAAGCTGCGGTAGTTTAAGAGGTTAGAAAAACAAAAGCATCAAAAATCGAAGAAGGATGGACTTTTATGGAAACCCGATGGATTACCGTCAACTCAAAAAGAGAAAGCTTTCGACTGGTTAGTATTGATCGACTTTGCCACCGGTTCTGTATAAATTCCAGAACTGGTGTTGAGGTGGAAATTTCCGACCTCAACAACTTCCGACCATTAATTTATGCAGCAGTTTATGCATGGAGTATTCGGAAAAAGAATTGGATACACCGACAGCCGGAGCGAAAAAAAGGACACTCCAGAAAGAGCATGTTAAAGAACCATGGCAAATTACCCAATCGGCATTTAGCCAAAATTCTCGAACTCGATCAATCAACTATTTCCCGGTACAAACTTTCAGCTGCCCAAGCCGGCTACATTACAAACAAACACAATTATGAAAGCACCGAACTACCAGAGAAATTCATGTTCATCTTAAAAGAAGGTACACCTGAAGATGCACATTTATTTGTAATGCAACATAAAATCATTCATCGTCAACTTTGCGATACTATTACTGCAAACATAAATCTTAAACACCGGCGTATTCATTCACCTTGAAAAATTCCATTCCACTGACAACATCTTATTTTAAACAAAACCGGAAAAAACTTCAACCATTATGAAAGGAGTTTAAGAGGGAAACACAAAAAAGAATCAATGAGTAAGCAAGACTTTTTGTATATTTAAAAAATATTTTCCTAACTTAAATTCCAAATTTTAGGATATGTTTTTCAATTATCCATAAGCATAGTACTAATCAAACCAAAACTTAAAGTGGAAGTAACGGGTAGCATATTGACAGAGGCAATAAAAAAAGGAGATTACATTGCATTTAATCAACTTTTTTCTAAATATTATGCCCACTTATGTGCATATGTGTTTAAGATTACTGATGATTACTCTACTGCTGAAGATATAGTTCAAGAACTTTTCGTTAAGATATGGGTCACAAGGAGCAACTTAGAAATCTCAACTAATCTCAACAACTATTTATTTGTCTCTGCTCGTAATCATGCTTTTAATTATCTCAGGCAAGAGAATAATAGAAGAAAGCTGCTAGAAAAAGTTCATTTGTTTTCAAATGAATCTTCACAAGAAATTGCTCCCCCTGAATTCATCGATGCACTGGAAAAATGTATCGACAAACTTCCTTCTCGCACTAAACAGGTTTTATTGATGAACAAATTTAAAACAATGAAATTGAATGAAATATCTTTAGAGCTTCAAACGTCTGTAAAAACAATAAAAAATCAACTTTGGAAAGCAATTAAAATGCTGCGTGAATGCCTAACAGATAGCGAAGTAACTCAAATAGTATAATTTTTTTTATTTTTCAATAGGACTTTTTAATTTATAGTGTGTCCTTTAGTTAAATAAAAAAAAGGATAAATCTTGAAAAATAAAAATACACATATACTTGAAAGTCGAAACAATAGTTCAAATAATAATGAAACAGATTTTCAATTGGATGAATTTCTTAAAAAATCAACAGATACTCCTGAAAACAATCATCTACTTAAAAAAATATGGATTGGCATTGACCATTTGTCTAATACGAAGAAATACAGTGCAGAAAATGCATGGGAGAAAGTAGATTCAAGAATTAAACTTCAAACCAAAAATTTAATTCGCCGACAAAAATTTCTATATACAACAATGGGGGCAGCAGCTTCAATTTTATTGATTGTTTCATCCTTTATACTTTTCAGCACAAATAATTTCAATTACAATTTTACAGCCTCTACCAATAATGGAGATAAATCAACATTATTCTTACCTGATGGCTCACAAGTTAAGTTAAATGCAGCTTCATCTTTGCATTATTCATATGATCCTTTTAAAAGAAAACGTGAGGTTATTTTCTCTGGAGAAGGTTTTTTTGATGTTGCAAAAAGCAAACAACCTTTTTTTATTACAACAGAGAGTGGTTTAAAGGTTAAAGTATTGGGGACGAAATTTAATTTAAAAACGTACGCAGAAGACGAAACAGTTGAAACTACGCTAATCGAAGGGAACGTAGAACTGGTAAGTTCATCTAATCAAAAATTATTGATGCATCCTGGACAAGTTGCAGTTTATAAGAAAGTTAATCAGCAATTATCTCTTTCAAACAGAAAACCAGAATATTCTTTTGGTTGGTTGCAAAATAAAATATACCTCGATAAAACCTCTCTTTATGATGTAACTGTTCTGCTTGAAAGGTGGTATGATGTTGATATTACCGTGCGAAATTATAATTATGAAAATGAAAAACATTATTCTGGCGTTTTGAGTGAAGAATCAATAACCGATATACTTGATGGTTTGGTTGAATTAAGCAACATAACATATTCTATTGAAGGAAGGAAAATTATAATAAATGGCAACTAATATTTTAAAATTGAAACGAATGAAACGAGCATGGTTAAGGCATTTATCACAATAACCCATGACTAAAGCGAGTTCCATGAGTCACAATTGAGAGTAAAAGTTTTAGACGAAATATATACCAACACAATAAAAACACAATTATATAAAATGATTATGATTATGAAAAATTGATTTTTTATACGACTAAAGTCAAACGAACTTAAAAAAATTTGCGGGAAATATTGCCGTATTCCCCGCAAATGCTAACAAATTCCATGACGATTATCATGGAAGAGTATTAACTAACTAATTTACAAATTTATGAAAAAATTTAATTACAAGGGGATAGGTATGTCTTGTTTCCTAAAAAAAGTAGTTTTAACTATGAAAATCACTGCATTCTTGCTTTTCATTACTGCCCTCCATGTTTCTGCAACTGTTTACTCTCAAAACACGAAATTATCGATTGACTATCAAAACAAATCGATAAAGGAGGTACTACACGAGATTGAATCTCAATCTGAATTTAGGTTTATTTACGAGAATGAAAAAATAAACCTCGACAAGAAAGTCAATATAACAGTCGAAGATCATCGCGTTGAAGATATCCTTGATGTTATTTTTTCCAGTCAGGGTATCAATTATACCATTACAGAGAACAATCTTATTTTAATAGATCCAGTAAATACCATACCTGGATCTACAAATTCAGAACAAGAAACTAATGCATCTCAACAGAAAATTAAAGTCAATGGTACGGTTACCGCAACTGATGGTTCTCTACTAACTGGTGTAACTGTCGTTTTAAAAGGCACAACTATTGGTACTATTACTGATGCTGATGGCAACTATTCACTGGAAGGAATTCCTGCTACTGGTAGTCTCGTTTTTTCATTTATTGGAATGGAATCAAAAGAACTTAGCATTGAAGGAAAATCAACAATTAATGTTCAGCTAAATGAAACAAATGTTGGTATTGAAGAAGTTATTGCTATAGCTTATGGCACTCAAAAAAGAAGGGACATCACCGGTTCTGTTCAAAATGTTGATGCTGAAAAACTGGAAAATTTACCCGTAGGCCAGTTTGCTCAAAAACTTCAGGGACAGGTTGCAGGTGTACAGATCAACCAAACAACAGGCCAACCCGGTGAAGGTATGTTGTTTAAAATACGTGGAGCAACTTCTATTAATGCCGATAACCAACCATTAATCGTTGTTGATGGTTTTCCGCTCGTTGGTGATATAAACACCATAAACCCCGATGAAATTGAATCTTATACTGTACTTAAAGATGCAGCTGCAACCTCACTTTATGGTTCCAGAGCAGGTAATGGCGTGATATTAATTACCACAAAAAGGGCAAAAATGGGTAAAACTCAAATGAAATTTGATTTTTATTACGGTTTCCAATCTGTTCCCGAAGCTGGTCGTCCAGATCTAATGAACGCTCAACAATTTGCCAAATACGAAAAAGAATTCTTCGAAGATAAAATTAAATATGAAGGTTGGACAAATGCCGATGGTGATGCTATTATTCCTGAAGTTTATCAAAATCCCTCACAATACGGAGAAGGAACCGACTGGTATGATGTAATGTTGCGAACTGCCCCGGTTCAAAGTTACACATTGTCAACATCAAGTCATCAGGGAGATTTCCTTTCGTCAACTGTTGGCAGCTATTTCAAACAAGAAGGCGTTGTGCTAAACACAAAATTTGAGCGATACTCTCTCAGGAGTAACAACCAATATAAATTAAATGAAAAAATTAATGTTGGATTTAACATTGCTCCTTCAGTCCAAATTTCAAATAATCATGCTACAGATGGTTACAGAGCAATTATTGGAACTGCAACAACTGTATCTCCAATTCTAAGCCCCTGGGACGAAAATGGTGAACTGAGACTTGTACTAAGTGCACCTAACATGTTTGAACAACCTAACTGGTACAGAGTTCTTGAAGAAAGAGAAAATAATAAAACTAAAACAAATCTCCTCAGTGGTGCTTTTGTCGAAGTTAACATAATCGATGGTCTAAAATATAAATTCCAGACAGGAATTGAACTCGGAAATGTTGCCCACCGTTCTTTCACTCCTTCTACTGTTGGAGGTAAACTGGGATCTGCCCCGCCACAAGATGCATATGGCACATACAATACTCAATTCTACTACTCTTGGACAACTGAAAATATTTTAACCTATAACAAATCAATTGGCGATCATAATTTTGAACTTCTGGCCGGTTATACTGCACAAGAATACAAATGGGAATCAAGTTCAATTCAGGGAACAGATTATCCTGATGATGAAATTTCCTGGCTTGATGCAGCTGCAACAATAACAGGAGGAAGCAATACAACCGCATGGTCAATGCTCTCATATTTAAGCAGGTTGAATTACAATTACAAAAACAAATATTATTTACAAGCTACATTCCGTCGCGATGGATCCTCACGTTTTGGTCCCAACAACAGGTGGTCAAGTTTTCCTTCAATTTCACTTGGGTGGATAGCATCAGAAGAGGACTTTCTCAAAAACAATTCATTTAAAATGAATTATCTGAAACTCAGAGCTAGCTATGGTCTTACCGGAAATAACAACATTGGCAACTACACGTATATAGCCGGAGTTAATAGCACAAACTACGTATTTAATAATGCACTTGTATCTGGAAAATCACTATCTGGTTTAGGCAACTCAGAACTTACTTGGGAAGCAACTAATCAATTTGACGTTGGTGCAGATTTTGGATTCTTCAACGATAGAATTTTCTTCCAATATGATTACTATTATAAATCTACTGACAATTTATTATACCAACTTGATGTACCACGTGCATCAGGCTTCTCTAGTGTGCAATATAATATTGGACAAATTGACTTCTGGGGGCATGAATTATCAGTCGAAACAAAAAATTTAATAGGTGATTTTAGGTGGAATACTAGCTTGAATATGGCGATTTCACGTAACGAAGTCATTGCATTAGGAACTGAAAACACTCCAATTGGTGGATATAGTAATGCCGGTAGCTTTAATCGCCTTCAAGTTGGTGAACCAGTTGGTATTTTTATGGGATACATCTACGATGGTGTTTACATGACTCAAGAGGAATTTAACTCTCAACCAAAGCATTCCACTTCCACTATTGGTACTGCACGAATGAAAGATGTTAGTAAAGACGGGGTAATTAATTCTGATGACAGAACAATCATTGGAAATCCAAATCCTGATATGATTTTCGGTATTACGAATCAATTTTACTGGAAAAAATTTGATCTTAGTGTGGTTCTTAGTGGTGTCATTGGTGGCGACATTATAGATCGAGCTTACGAAAATTCAAATAACCTTGATGGGGTATTTAATGTAACTAGCGATGTTGCCAATCGATGGAGATCTCCAGAAAATCCGGGTAATGGCGAAGTTCCTCGTACACTTTCAGGCACTACCGAACTTTTCCGTTATAATAACACCCGTTGGGTTTCTGATGGAACTCACCTGGCAATTAAAAACATTACATTGGGATACACTGTAAACCCTAAAAAGTACATATCTAAAGCACGCTTTTATTTCAGTGGTCAACAGCTGGCATTCTTAACAAAATACAAAGGAGGCAATCCAGAAGTTGGTGCTAGCATGAATTGGAACGGACTCGGTGTTGATAATGCTATTTACCCGGTTCCACGCACAATAACCTTTGGATGCAATGTAACTTTCTAAATCTTATTAACTTTTTTAAATAGAATCAATATGAAAAGAATAATATATATAGCAATCGCTTTTTTGCTGGTAACAGCATGTAGTGATGAGTTTCTGGATTTATCACCCGAATCATATTCAAACTCTTCGAGCTTTTTTAAAACTGAAGATCATTTCGAAATGGCAACTGTTGGCATCTATCAATCGCTGCAAAGTATTGCTGATGACCGCTCATTATGGTTAGTAGGTGAACAACGTTCTGATAATACACATTACGATTTTTATGCTGGCAACAGAGGAAATGGTTCTGCGTTAACTCTTGAGCATATTGCTGATTTTATTGACCTAACGGACAATAAACACACAAATAATTTCTACTTTAATAGCTATGTAGGAATTTCAAGAGCCAATACTGTCATTGACAGAATCGAGGACAAAAATTTCTCTGATGAATTTAAACAAAACATTGTTGGTCAAGCAAAATGCATACGTGCATACCTCTATTTTAACTTAGTTCGCTTCTTTGGTGGTGTACCTTTGTATATAAATGAAGTCAAAACTTCTGGACATGCTTTTTTACCTCGCGCAAGTGTCAATGAAGTTTATGAACAAATAATTAGCGATCTTAACGATGCTATTGATTATCTACCAAAACCTTCATTCCCTCAAGATGGAAGAGTTACACAGGGAACAGCTCGTATGATTATGGCTGAGGCACTTATTACAAAACCGGAAAAAGATTACGCAGCAGCTAAAGATCATCTTATTGAGATTTCAAAAATGGGATATGTTTTGTTAGATGACTATGCTGAAGTATTCGATCCATCTAATAAAAATCACATTGAATCAATTTTCGAAATCCAATTTCAGGAAGGTGACCAAGGACAAGAAAGCCGTTTTGTTTATCGAATGCTACCTAAAACTAGTGATGTTTCTGCAGTTACTGGTATAAATACTAACATCTTAACTGTTGGCGGATGGAATATGCCTACTGATGGATTGGTTGATTCATACGAAGATGGTGATGAAAGACTAAATAAGTCTGTCGCAGTCGCGGTAGGTTCTCCCGATGCAAATGGAATGATTTTAGTTGAAAATGTACTGGAGGTTGGCGACGAAGCCATAAATGATTATGATATGTATCGGTATTTTACAAAAAAATATCTACACTTACACTCTAAAGCTTACAACACAAATGAAAACTGGCCTGTTTACAGATATTCTGATGCTCTGTTAATGCTTGCCGAATGTTATCTCGAATTGGGTGAAGTCGCTTCTGGCCTTCCACATCTGAATAAAGTAAGGAAAAGGGCTGGTCTTGAATCTCTTTCTTCATATGATAAGGAATTGATCATGAATGAAAGACGTCATGAATTGGCATTTGAAGCTCATCGATGGTTTGATTTATTAAGGATGGACAATGTTATTGAAATCATGACTCAGCATGGTGAAACAATGAAAGCTAAATATTCGAATCTGACAGAACGTACTTATCAAATCAACGAAAACAAATTAGTATATCCTATCCCCTATCGGGAAATTTCTCTAAATCCTGAATTGGAACAAAATCCCAGCTATAGCAATTAATACTTCATAGTTTAGTTTAATTAGGTTTTTAAAGGGAGCAGGTAGTCTTCTACCTGTTTCCCTCTAATAAAAACAAATATTGCAATTGGCATGAAACGTATCAACACTAACATGATTCGTTCAAAACACATATTTGAAAACCTTAATTGTCCAAGTTACATGAGTCACCTTTGAAATTTATAAATTTAGTCGAATATGAAAAAAACATTTTTGGTCACAATCTTTTTGATTTTTACATCATTCTTCAGTTTCGCAGAAGTAGCAGTTAATAATTTAAAATGCGAAATGATGGTGAATCCAATTTTAATTGACACTGAACAGCCAAGGTTAAGCTGGGTATTAAAATCCACATCACGAAATACAGTGCAAGAAGCATATCATATTATTGCATCTTCATCACTTGATAAATTAAACAATAACGTTGGTGACATCTGGGATTCGGGAAAAATCTACTCTTCTTCTTCTATTTTTAATAATTATGAAGGAAATGATCTCAAAAGCAAACAAAAAGTTTATTGGAAAGTAAAAATATGGACTAATAAGGGTGAAACAGACTGGAGTTCACCTGCGAATTGGACAATGGGGTTATTGTATTATAATGACTGGGAAGGTAGATGGATTGGATTCGATCGCGTTTTCCCATGGGACAATGATAGTTTTTACTCTAGGCTGTCAGCACGCTATTTCAGAAAAGAATTTGAAGCAAATAAATCCATAAAGAATGCTAAAGTGTATATAATTGGCTTGGGCTTATATGAACTTTATTTTAATGGAGCAAAAATCGGTGATCAGGTTTTAGCACCAACACCAACCGACTATGTTAAAAACGTAAAATACAATGCTTTCGATGTAACAAATGAAATGCAATCCGGGAAGAATGCCATTGGGGTAATACTGGGAAATGGCCGGTATTACACAATGCGTCAACACTACAAACCTTACAAGATTAAAAACTATGGCTTCCCGAAGTTACTACTACAGCTCGAAATTGAATACACCGATGGTTCTATGGAAATAATAAAAACAGATGACAGTTGGAAAGGAACTGCTGATGGCCCAATAAGAACGAACAACGAATACGATGGTGAGGAATACGATGCTCGCAAAGAAATGCCGGGGTGGAATAATATCGGGTTTGACGAAAGCAAATGGATTAATGCCGAATATGTACAGGAACCACGAGGAAATTTTGAAGCACAGGTTAATCCGAATATGAAAATAATGGAAAGCATTAACCCAATAAGTATTAATGAAATTTCACCCGATAAATATGTTATTGATATGGGCCAAAACATGGTAGGTTGGCTAAAAATAAATGTAAAGGGAAATGAGGGAGATCAGATAAAAATGCGATTTGCCGAAATCATTAATAAAAACGGTGGTATCGCCACTGAAAACCTACGTGATGCAAAGGCCTCTGCAACATATACCCTTAAAGGAAACGAAACCGAAACTTGGGAACCACGGTTTGTGTACTACGGTTTTAGATATGTTGAAATAATAGGTTTTCCCGGTGAACCTAAAATTGAAAATTTTACAGGACAAGTCGTTTATGACGAAATTGAAACCACCGGGATTTTCTCTACATCAAAGCCTATAATTAACAAAATACACGAAAATGCATATTGGGGTATCAGGGGGAATTATAAAGGAATGCCGCTTGATTGTCCTCAACGTAATGAACGCCAACCTTGGTTGGGAGACAGAACAATTGTTTCTTATGGCGAAAGTTTCATTTTCGACAATCGCAGTTTGTATGCAAAGTGGGTTGATGATATTGGACATTCTCAAAAAAACGATGGAACTATCAGCGATGTTGCCCCGAATCATTGGAGATATTACAGTGACAATATGACCTGGCCTGGCACTTATCTGTTCATTGCAGATATGCTCTATAACCAGTTTGGGGATGAACGACCTATTGAACAGCATTATGCTAAAATGAAAAAATGGCTTGAGTACATGAAGGATCTTTATATGACCGACAATTATATTGTTACCAAAGATAGTTATGGCGACTGGTGTGTTCCTCCGGTTTCAATTGAAGCTGGACGTGATAAAAGTGCCAATAAAAAGCATCCGAGCATGCTAATATCAACAGCATATTACTATTATCTTTCTAATCTCATGATGAAATTTGCTGATATTACAGAAAACACCTCTGATATTAAGTATTATTCAGATTTGGCAGCCAAAATCAAAAAGAGTTTTATCAATGAATTCTACAATGCAAACTCATTCAGCTTTGGTGATAATCTTACTAACAACTTATTAGCACTGCATTTTGATCTTACTCCATTTGAAGATAGACAAAAAGTATTCAATAAAATAGAAAATATTATCGTTAACAATAATAATGGTCATTTAAGTACCGGAGCGGTTGGCACTCAATGGCTAATGCGGACTTTAAGCAATAACGAGAATTCCAAATTAGCATACCAGTTGGCTTCTAATACAACATACCCCAGCTGGGGTTACATGATTGAGAACGATGCAACAACTATTTGGGAACTTTGGAATGGTAACACTGCAGCACCCGATATGAACTCTTACAATCACGTAATGCTTCTGGGCGATCTGATTATTTGGTTTTATGAAAACCTCGCTGGAATTAAATCTGATCCGGAACACCCTGGTTTTAAAAAAATTATAATGAAACCAGACTTAATTGATGATCTTAATTTTGTTAACGCAACATATAAATCCATTCATGGAGACATTACCAGCAATTGGGAAAAGTTTGACACTTCTTTTAAATGGAACATTTCAGTACCAGAAAATACTTCTGCAATTGTTTATTTCCCTGTTAAGTCTGCTGATATGGTTTACGAAAATGGAATTGAAATATCTAAAATTGATGGTATTCGAACTATAACCCCTGAAAATCAAAATCTACGTGTTGAGGTAGGTTCTGGCAATTACAAATTTAATTGTAAATATCTTCCTTGATCTTAAGTTTTGGGTGAAATTATTAATATGAATATTTATGATGAAGCTCTTTTCACTTCATGCCACGCATCAAACATTATTTAAACAATTATTGAAAATTTAATACCAATATTGGAAAAAAGAAATACGGGATTATATAATTACATTTCAAATCAACATCTTTAAACAAACGAGAAAAATGAGAAATAAGAAGATAAGAACATACTTAAATCCAATTAAAATTTTGATCCTGAGCTTAGTGTCAATAATAGCTTTTATAACATTAGGGGTTAAATCCGAAAAGAAAAGTATCTATGCAGGGGTGGACATCCAACATGGGATTGTATTCTATGAAGAAGGACATTTTGGCGGATGGCCTGCAAACCATGGAATTTGGTCCTGGGATAATGAAATACTGGTAGGATTTGTTGAAGCAGCACACATGGATTCGGAAGGTCTTCACACTTATGATCCTAATACTGCTAACAATAAATACGCTCGTAGTAAAGATGGGGGAGAAACCTGGACAATTGAAGATGCCTATGAACACGGACAAACTGCCTGGGGTCAAGACAATAATATTAGCCAAGAAAAAGAAGACATTCCTGTCCCTTTAAACAAAGCTGTTAACGATTTTACAAATCCTGATTTTATCCTTACTTTCTTACGTCATAACAATCACAACGGCCCCTCACATTTTTATTACTCCAATAACAGGGGAGTCAAATGGGAAGGTCCATTTGTATTTCCCGATTTAAACACAAATGGTGTTGCAACACGAACAGATTACATTATTGATGGTAAAAAAGAACTAAATGCATTTTTAACAGTAGCCAAATCAAATGATAAAGAGGGAAGAGTCGTTATGTCACGGACTGTTGACGGAGGTTTAAAATGGGAAATCGTATCATGGATTGGACCTGAACCCGAAGGATTTGACATTATGCCTTCGTCTTTGCGATTGTCGCCTGATGACCTTATTACTGTCATTCGAACAAGGACTGGAAACGGGCAGAATTTATTAACCAGCTATCTTTCTGAAAATAATGGAGAAACTTGGAAAAAACTCAAAGATCCTGTAGCTGATACAGGAGCAGGTGGCTCGCCTCCAGCTTTAATGAAAATGAAAAACGGTACTCTTGCATTGGCTTATATATATCGAAGTGATTATGGTTCACGGGTAAACGTTAGATTCAGTTCCGATAATGGAAGAAGCTGGAGCAATGAAATTATACTGCGTTGTGGTGATGGTGCATCCCGGGATGTGGGTTATCCCCGAATGGTTCAAAGGCCAGACGGAAAACTCGTTGTAATATATTACTGGAACAATGCTATTCAGGAAGGTGAAAAACCATATCGCTATATTGCTTCAACGATATTTGATCCCGGGCAATGGAAATGAATTACCCCAAACGATGTATTTCTGAGGAATCGGCTCGTGCTCGCTGCAAGCATAGGGAACTAACCCCAATGTAGTAAGGGTTTGTTTTTGTGGCTATTACATAATGATATTAATTTTAAATAACAAAAATGCAAAGAAACATAAAAACCCTAAAAGGGATTGTTCCTCCACTCATCACCCCGTTAAAGGATGTCGATATACTCGATGTCGAAGGGCTGGAGCGTTTAATTGAGCATGTGATAGCAGGCGGTGTGTCTGGTGTTTTTATACTGGGTACAACCGGTGAGTTTTCGAGTATCAGTTACCGGTTGAGGCGTGAATTAATTGAGCGTACCTGCAAAATTGTGAA
>JAQICD010000127.1 GCA_027858715.1 Prolixibacteraceae bacterium | reverse complement strand
TCGGCATCCCATACCAGCCATGGGCGTCCGCCAAAATCAAGTGCCACCTGAATAAGACTATCGTCCATTGGCAGGCAGAAGCCGTAACGCTCAATGCCGCGCTTATTGCCCAAGGCTTTCAGTAACGCTTCACCCAGTGCCAATGCTGTATCTTCAATGGTGTGGTGCTCATCCACATCGATGTCGCCTTTGACCTTAATTTTCAGATCGATGCCCGAGTGGCGACCAATTTGTTCCAGCATGTGGTCGAAAAATCCCAGTCCGGTAGATATTTCGGTTTTACCCGTACCGTCAAGGTCGAGCCATATATCGATGTCGGTTTCTTTGGTGGTGCGTTTTACCGCTGCCGCACGGTCGGTTTTAGCCACTTCGGCATACACCTCGTCCCAATTGGTGGTTTTGAGTATGCAAACTTCTGCAAACCCTTTTTTTGCAAGCAGCTCATCGGACTCGTTGCTCAGCCATATGGCTTTACAGCCGATATTTTTGGCCAGTTCAACATCGGTAAGGCGGTCGCCTATAACGTAGCTGTTGGCAAGGTCATAACTACCATCCATGTATTTACCCATCATGCCGGTTCGCGGCTTGCGGGTAGGGGCATTGTCGGCAGGAAAACTTTTATCGATCAAAATATCATTGAAAGTTATGCCTTCACCTTTGAATGCTTGTAAAATTTTATTTTGCGCCGGCCAAAAAGTTTTTTCGGGAAACGAATCGGTTCCAAGTCCGTCCTGATTGGTGACCATTACCAGCTCGTAATCGAGATTTTTGGCAATGAAATGCATATTACGGAAGACACCCGGGTAAAACTCCAGTTTTTCAAGGCTGTCTAGCTGGTAATCAATTGGTGGTTCAAGTACCAGCGTTCCGTCGCGGTCGATGAATAAGGCTTTTTTCATAACGTATTTTTTTAAACAAGAAATAATAAATGAGGAACAAGAAATCAGGAATTGCGCTTCTTTGCAGTTTCAATGCTTTTCAGAAATATCGCAATCAACTCGTTGTTTTCTTTTAAAATATCATTTATTCTTTCAGATCTTAATAAGGCTTTCTTTTTATTGGTCATCTCTTTTTTCTATTACAATGGTTGAAAACATTGTAAATGCTTGTATGGGTGACATGATTTCCTCAAATGCTTTTATTGGCCGGTACATAAAGTCCGGCATTAGTTGTTTAAGTGTAAACCCACCGCTCAAAAGGTACCTCAAAGATGTGTGGTTTTTCATCTTTGAGATGTGGAGCATTGGGAATTTTTCTTCGAAAAGAGCTTTGTCGCGTCTAAATATTATCCAGGGCAATGCACCGTTTGCACCACTTAAGGGTCCTGACGAGGGAAATGTCCACCCTCCTTTAGGGTTAAATGGTTCGTGATGGAAGTTTTTGTAAATAAATCTTCCCCACAGCGAGTTGGCAGGCTCTACCATTAATATTTTTCCACCATTTTTAAAAAACTGATACCATTCGGTATAAAGCTCACGCATGAACTTCTTATCCATCAAGATTTTCTTGTGATGAAGCGTTCGATCAGGTGAATCAATTTCGTATGGTATTTCAATTTTTAAAGCCTTCATAATTATTGTTGTAACATTAAGTGCTGAATTAGTTTATCGTTTTCCTTGGGGCTTCCTACAGTTATACGCAGGCTTCCTTCGCATAGTGCTACTTTTGAACGGTCGCGAACAATTACCCCTTTTTTCATAAGATATTCAAATATTTCGCGCGCCCGGTCCATTTTTACTAACAGGAAATTAGCATCGCTGGGATATATCTTTTTCACAAAATTAAATTGTTTCAGTTCTTTTGCTAATCTTTCACGCTCGTTAATAATGGTTTTCACCCAGTTTTCTTTTTGTTCGGTGTTATTTAACGTCTCAATTACTTTTTGCTGGGTTAGTGAATTGATGTTGTAAGGGTATTTAATTTTGTTCAATATGCCTATGATTTCAGGTGAAGTAAACGCCATGCCGAGTCGAATGCCTGCAAGCCCCCATGCTTTTGAGAATGTTTGCAGAATGACCAAATTGGGGTAGTTGTTGATTTCGGACAGGAGTGTTTTACCCGGGGCAAAATCGATATAAGCTTCATCAACAATTACAATACCTCTAAAATTTTTGACAATATTGATGATCTCATCGCTATTCAGCAAGTTCCCTGAAGGGTTATTAGGAGAACACAGAAAAACGAGCTTTGTCTTGTCATTTGTAACTGCCAATAACTTTTCGCTTTCGAGTTCAAAATTCTCGGTGAGCAGTACTTTTTTTACTTCCACATCGTTGATTCCGGCTGATACTGTGTACATGCCGTATGATGGTTCAATGGCCACAACATTATCAACTCCCGGATTACAAAAGGCACGGAACAGCAGGTCGATTGGTTCATCGCTGCCGTTGCCTAAAAATATTTGCTCAGTTTGTACACCCTTGATTTCGGCAATACGCTTTTTCACCTCCATTTGGTAGGGGTCGGGATAGCGGTTGTAACCGGTTTCATAAGGGTTCTCGTTGGCATCGAGAAATACCGATGCGCTGCCGCTAAACTCATCGCGGGCTGAGGAGTAGGGGGTGAGGTTAGCAATGTTGGGTCGAAGAAGAGATCCAACCCCCCAACCCCCTGAAGGGGGGGCTTGGTTTACTATGTATTTGTTATTAGCGTTCATTTATTTCAGCTTTAAATGTACAAATGTTAAAAATTTAGTAGCGCCCCAAGTCCCCTTTAGGGGATTTAGGGGTTACCCCCCCTTTAGGGGGTTGGGGGGTGTGCATCCTTAACGTTGCTGCATTTTTATGTGCAAACAAGCTTTCGGCCTCAGCCATTTGTTCAATTACCGGCCCCAGGCTTTGTATGCCTTCTTTTGAAATTTCCTGAAAGGTAATTTTACGGATAAAACTGTCGAGGTTTACCCCGCTGTAACTTTTAGCCCAGCCGTTCGTTG
>JAQICD010000122.1 GCA_027858715.1 Prolixibacteraceae bacterium | reverse complement strand
GTTGCAGGTGTGCGGTTTTTCGAGGCCGATTTGAAAGGCAGGCACAAGGGGATTGCAGGGATGGTGAAGCTTTTTAACGACCTGCGGCGCTATGGACCCTTCGACTCGGTTATTGACCTGCATCGTGTGCTGCGCACCCATGTTCTTTCATTCCTGTTTCGTTTCAAAGGGAATGTGGCTTCACGAATTGACAAAGGACGTAGCGAAAAGAAAAAGCTTTGCCGCAAAACCAATAAAGTATTTCAGCCACTGCCTTCAACCTTCGACAGATACAGGCAAACTTTTAAACAAGCCGGATTTGCTTTTGAACTTGCACCGTTTCCGGGGAAAGAAATATTTGGCAAAAATAAAGCATTAGAAGCATCAATTCTGGAAAAATTGCCTGAATTAAAAAAAGTTGTATCTGAAAGAAAAGGGCAAAAACAAATTGGTGTAGCACCGTTTGCCAAACATCAGTGGAAAATGTGGCCGGCCGAAAAAATGAAAGAGCTTCTGAAAAAACTGGACAACGATGGTTATTCCATCGTACTTTTTGGCGGAAGAGGTGAAGAACAACAAGAGCTTGCACAATGGGCTTCTACATTTAAAAATGCTATTTCTGTGGCCGGACAGTTAGCGTTTAGCGAGGAGCTTTATCTAATCTCAAAATTGGGAACGATGGTGTCGATGGACTCAGCCAATATGCACCTTGCAAGCCTTGCCGGGGCTCGAGTGGTCAGTATTTGGGGTGCCACGCATCCGTATGCCGGGTTTTATGGTTATGGGCAGTTGGCCGACGATGCTGTTCAGATAGATTTGGAATGCCGCCCCTGTTCAGTTTACGGAAATAAGGAATGCCACCGCGGTGATTTTGCCTGCATGAACGAAGTGATGCCCGATATGGTTTTCGACAAGATTACAGGAGGGAACCATGATTGAAAAGACGAAATATCAGCTTGTTTCTTTTTTTATAAGAAACAATAAGTTTAGATATTACTTTTCAGCTTATTTTCGCTTGTTATTGCCTGGGTGGATATTTCGTAAAAGACTGGCTCTGTTGTTGAAATTAAACCAGGAATTTGATTCTTATGAGATAGAAAAACGGGTTCATTATTATAATAAACTTGATTCGATAAAGGAATTGAATTCAAATGCTGTTACCTTATCAGATTTTAGATATGGAATAAAGCCCAAAACTTATTTTTTCGATAGTTTCAGATTGTTGCGATACTTCCCGGTCAAATTCAATATATCTTATTTGTTTGGAGACGTGACCACCGTTCCATATCAACCATCGATAGTGAAGAGTAGACCTGTTGGCGATAAGAACGAAAATTCGGTATTGTTAAAATTAAATGCAGTTAGACATTTTTTATTTGTCAATGATAAGAAACATTTTCGTGATAAAAAGAACATCTTGCTTGGACGTTCAAAAGTGTATCAGGATAACCGCGAGCGATTTTTGGAAATGTATTTTGAGCATTCGCTCTGCGATGTGGGGCAGATAAATAACGATAATGGTGGCAATAAAAAATGGCTGGCACCCAAGATGAGCCTTGCCGAACACCTCGATTATAAATTTATTCTATGTTTAGAGGGAAACGATGTTGCCACGAACCTGAAATGGGTTATGTCGTCGAACTCTATTGCTGTGATGCCACGTCCGAATTATGAAACATGGTTTATGGAAGGTGCATTGATTCCTGATTATCATTACATCGAAATAGCGAGTGATTATTCCAATTTGGAAGAAAAGCTGAATTATTATATTGAACATACCGGTGAGGCTGAAAAAATTGTTGAACATGCTCACGAATTTGTAATGCAGTTCCAAAATCGCAAAATGGAGAAGTTGATTTCGTTGTTAGTTCTTCAAAAATATTTTGAAAAAACCGGACAGATTAAAATCTAAAAACAAGTACCATGAATATTGGTTTCGAAGCAAAAAGAGTATTTCATAACCGTACAGGATTGGGCAATTACAGCCGCGATGTTGTGCGGATTCTGAGTGCTCATTATCCTGATAGCAACTTCTTTTTGTACAACCCGAAACCTTCGGATTTATATTCAAAAGTAACGAGCCCTGCTAATGTTCACGAGGTGCTTCCACGTAAAAAAACCGACCGTTTTTTTAAAAACCTATGGCGACAAAAAAGGGTTCAAAAAGAATTTAAAGTTGATAATATCGAAATTATTCACGGGCTATCGGGCGAAGTGCCTTCTATAAAAAAGAGCAATGTAAAGGTTGTTGTTACAGTTCATGACCTGATTTTTCTGCGTTTTCCACAGTTTTATAACCTGTTCGACCGAGTGGTACATAAAATGAAGGTAAAAAAAGCTTGCAACAGGGCTGATGTTGTAATTGCAGTTAGTGAGCAGACTAAAAAGGATGTTGTTAATTTTCTTGATATTTCAC
>JAQICD010000005.1 GCA_027858715.1 Prolixibacteraceae bacterium | reverse complement strand
CCAACGATTGTGTTAAGTGGCGTACGTATTTTATGACTCATATTGCCCAGGTACGACGACTTCATACGATCCGATTCTTCGGCTTTTTCTTTGGCTTTTATGAGTTCTTGCTGAATATTTAATCTTTCTGTAATATCTTCGATAAGTCCAATTAACTGAAGCGGATTCCCGTCGCTATTACGTTTAGTAATTAAAATTGAAACATTGAGCCAGATAATGCCACGAGATGGATGATTGACCCTGAATTCAACCGTTAGTGTATCTTTTTTACCGTAATCTATAATTTCAAACTTTTCAATAATTCTTTTTCTGTCATTTTCAGCAATATTGTCGATTATGTTTTTACCGATGTTGTTGTTTTTGCCCAGTGTGATAAAGTCCAGGTTTTTATCGATTAAAATATCATCAGTTTCAAAGTTATATTCGCAGAAAATCAGTCCAGAGTTTTCAACGGCAAGACTTAGCTTCTTCTTTTCTTCTTTAAGTTTGTCTCTTAGCTGTTTTATTTCGCTAAGGTCAACAAAAGTGTACATGATGACTGTTTGTCCACTCATCATCATTTTGGTATGAGTTAAAAGTATAGGTAGTTCTCCCTTGTTTCCTGTTAAAACACTTTCGTAGCTTTCTTTTTTATTATGTTTTGTGTCGGTTTCGGGCAAAAAGCTGTAAACGATGTTGCCAATAATTGCTTCTTCGGGTAAGCCGGCTAATCGACAGGCATATGGATTGGTTGTGTTAATTAAGCTGGTTTTTGTATCGCATATAATAATACCAACCTGGGCTTCATCAATAATGTATCGTTTAACACTTTCACTAGCCTCGAGTTCGTCAGTTTTTCTATAATAGTCAGCTATCATTCTTGCTATTTCGTTCATTTCGGTTTTACCAGAAGACAGGCTGTGTATTTCATCGGCAGAATGATTCTCAAGCGACGATGATATTCTTTTTAGAGGAGAGATGACCCATAGAATTAGGAAAACTATCAGGACTAGAACAACAATAGCTAACGAGACGGTCATTATCCATTTGTCGTTTGAGTTAGTTTGTTCCCACAGTGATAAAAAGGGTAGGTGCAATTCGATGTTGAGTATGGCTGCGTTCTTGTTGTCGTATGTTTTCAAGTTACGGGTAATGCGAAGTGTTTTGTTGCTAATTTCAGACAAAGGGGTATTTGCTGATTCAAAACTAATAACTGAATTGTTTATAGAAGCCATGTATTTATCAGTCCAGCGATGATCTAATTCAGAAGTCATTACCAAAAATCCAATCGTGTTATTACCTGATAGTATTCTGCTTCCGAGGTAATAAAAGAACGCATTATTATGTTTCGCATAAAAAGCATTAATTTTTCCTGTAGTCAGCGTTTCTTGTATTTCGCTTTTAGGAATGGGCATGTTTTTGCGTGGTGTGTTTTCGGGTGATGTGTGATGTAACAAATCACCATCTTCATTGTAAAGCCAAACTGCATCTACTTTATGATAGATTAAAATATCATCAAGCAGATAATCTTCTATGAACTCGGTGTTTTGTCCTTGATTGAGAAGAAAAAGCTTTGTGGCTTGTGTATTCATCATTTCCGACATCCACGATGAGAATTCTCCAATACTGTGTGGGTCAATTGCCAACATTTTATCTACCTGAACATCGTATTCTTCTTTAATGGAACTTTTAATCTGTTCAAATTCATTTGAAGCTTTGATTTGGAAAAATACAATTCCCGTAGCAACAATGATAAGTATGCCAACAATAAGCCATATAAACCTTGAAAGAAGTTTCATTTTTTTCAATTTTGGTGTTAAACGTGATTGGTACGCTTAATTTGTTTAATGATATTTGATCTAGTTAATAAAAAAGACCGTTTTTCTTGTGTAAGGTAAGAAAATATTAAAAAGAATGAAAGTATAGTTTTATTGAAAGTTTGATGTCACTAATATATATATATTGTGTGTCAGAATAAAAAGAAAAATTATTTAAGGAAAAAGAAAAATGATAAGCATTACAATGAGTATAACAATGGCCAAAATTGAGAAAAATACAACAACTCCGTTTTTGTATCGTTTGTTAGACTTAACTAATTTGTTTACTGATTGAATTTTATTGATTTTATTTACCATTTTCTTGAGCGCCATTTGATCTTTAACAATATAATCGTAAGCTCCATATTTCATGGTATTAATGGCAACATCAATGTTATCTTGCCCTGATAAAAAGATAAATTCAACTTCGTTTCCCAGTTCCTTCGCCTTTTTCAAAACATCTATGCCATTCATTCCGTCATCAAGCAAAAAGTCCTGAATGATGATGTCTGGATTTCTGTATAGGTTGTTAATGACTTCTTCTCCAGAATAAAATGACATGATATTTGTGAAGTTGTTTGACTTCAAATAGCTTGAAATGAGTTTGTTGTAAACTCTGTTGTCCTCTACTACAAAAATCAGTGAGTCGTTTTCTTTTTGCATAATGACTGATATAAAAAATGAAGTTTAAAGATAGAACCTTTAATACAGCATTCAAAATTTTTAATTCATCTAAAATAAGAATTTTTCTATAACAAAAATAGTTTTTATTATCAATATATAATGATTTATTTCTCTTGAAATACTTATAAAAGATAAAATTCTGTTTTACTGCAAATTTTAAGACCCTTCAATTATATATTGATAATCAGAAATGTGAGAGTATATACGATGAAGCAGTTTTTTTCTTTTGCAAATTTTGTGCTTTAAGAAAATGTAAAAAATTCTACAAATAATATGAGTAAATGACAATATTGTATTAGTTGGGTTTTTATCAATGAATTACATTTGAAATTAAATTTTGTGTCGTATTTACGCAAAGCTTTTTCGAGCGTGATTCGTTCTTTTTTTTATTGTTAATAATTCTACTGTATAAGTTTGGTTTGAATTGATTTCTGATGATGATTGTTGATATATTTTTTTGGTATTGCAATAGGAGTGAGTATTGACATTGTTTTTTATACGATGTGTAAAATATCTTTTTGTGGCAATCCTAAATATGGAATTAATGTAAAATGTCAGTTAGAAATGAAAAAATAGTATCAATGGTTTATATTCATCAAAGAAATACATGAATGGATAAATGTATATTGAGGATTGTTAAAAAGGATAGTCCCATTTGAATTTTAATTATAAAAAGCATTAAGTTAATAATTTCTAACCTTAATTAATTGTATTGAAATCTTAATATTTTACTTATGAGAAAAAACCTACAATTTGTTTTAGTGATGTTTTTTCTGGCCTTCCAGTTTGTAGCTTTTGGGCAGGAAAAAACAGTAACCGGCAACGTTACCGATGATACAGGTACGCCCCTGCCGGGTGTAACTGTTGTTGTACAGGGTACAACACAGGGCACTGTTACCAATCCTGATGGTGAGTTTTCGATAAATCTTGATGGTAGTCAGGATGTTCTCACTTTTTCATTTATCGGATATCGAACACAAAGTGTACAAGTTGGTAACCAAACCAGATTGAGAGTGCGAATGGAACCCGATAATAAATCTCTCGATGAAGTGGTTATTATTGGTTATGGAGCCATGAAGCGGAGCGATTTATCAGGCGCATCCTCCACTGTTAGTGAAGATGCCATCGAAGGTTCTGTAATTACGAACCTCGATCAGGCCTTGCAGGGAAGAGCCGCAGGTGTTAACTCGGTTTCGACATCTGGAAAGCCTGGATCTTCAGTGTCTATTCGTATTCGTGGCGAATCGACCATTAATGCCGATGCCGAACCTCTTTATGTAATTGATGGTGTAATTGTACAGGGCGGTGGTTCCAGTGGTGCCGATTTTGGATTAGGCGATAAACTGGGTAATGGTTCCATTTCTACTATTTCACCTTTGTCAACATTAAACCCTTCCGATATCGCGTCGATGGAGATTTTAAAAGATGCATCGGCTACTGCAATTTATGGTGCACAGGGTGCAAATGGTGTTGTGCTTATTGCAACAAAAAGAGGAAAAAAAGGCGAGGCCAGATTTTCGTATAAAGGACAAGTTGGTATTCAACGCCAGACTGAGCGTTTGGATATGATGAATTTGCGTGAATTTGCTGAGTACAGCAATTCTGTAGCACAAGAAAGTAACGCACTGGATAATCGTCCTGAATTTCTTGATCCTTCGTTGTTAGGTGCAGGTACTGATTGGCAGGATGCCATTTTCAAAACTGCAATGTTGAACCAGCATCAAATATCAGCCAGTGGTGGTACCGATGCCGTTCGCTACTATGTGTCGGGTGGCTTTATGGATCAAGAGGGTACAATTATTGGCTCTGATTTCAACCGGTACTCATTTCGAACAAATATCGATGCCGACCTTAAGTCGTGGTTAAAAATTGGTGTAAACGCACAGTATTCTGAAACCAACGAGCGCTTGGGGTTGGCTGCAGGTACCGAGGGTATTATTAACTTTTCGTTGCTTACTCCTCCCGACATACCGATTTACGATATGGATGGAAATTATGCCAGCGTTGTACGCGAAGGTTATTCGCGAATAAACCCAATAGCTAAAGCACTTGACGAAGAACTTACGCTCGACAGAAATAAGCTTAATGGAAGTATTTTTGCTGAAATTAAACCGATGAAAAACCTTGTTTGGCATACTGAAGTTGGTTTCGATATAGGTGGTTCACGTGGTGAAGTTTTCCTGCCTTCTGTTACATACGGAAACTGGAGCAGAGGTATAAACGAAAACTCAATACAGCGCAACAATAACAAGTTTATGCAGTTTAAAAACTACGTAACATACAATAATACTATAGATGCGCACGACTTTACTGTAATGTTAGGTCAGGAGGCTTGGGAGTCGAAATGGGAAAGCCAGCGTATAACAGCCAAAAACCTTCCAAGTAACGAAGTTCAAAACCCAATGCTCGGAACAGACCCTGTAATTAATGCATATTTTGGCAGCTCATCGATGGCTTCATTCTTTGGCCGTTTAACCTACAATTACAGCGCCCGCTACTTTCTAACTTATACTTATCGTCACGATGGTTCATCTAATTTTGGTCCTAAGAACCGCTGGGCAGGTTTTCACTCTGTTGCTACATCATGGAGATTCAGCGATGAGGCTTTTCTCGAAGGCGCTGAAGATGTGTTGAGCAATGGTAAAATTCGTATAGGTTGGGGACAAACAGGTAACTCAAATATTGGTGGTTATGCCTGGGGTGCTTCCATCTCGCGTATGCCTACCGGGCTTGGAATGGGATACCGCCAGAGCAATATTGCCAACCCGTATATTAAATGGGAAACCCAGGAACAGTTTAATATAGGTCTTGATTTAGGTTTTATAGATAATCGTATTAGCCTTGTTGTTGATTTATATGACAAAACATCAGAAGATATGCTGATGGGCTTGCAGTTACCATCGTACATGGGAACACGTGGAAATCAATCGTCAGCTCTTGCAGCTCCTAAAGGAAACTATGGTACAATTAATAATAAGGGTCTCGAAATTTCATTGAATACCCGTAATATTGTAGGCGTTTTTGAATGGAATACCGATATGCAGTTCAGTATGAACCGCAACAAATTGGTTGCTCTCGACGGTACAGATAATGCACATATCGAAGGTTATGGACAGTGGAGTGATGTTGTTACCATTACCGAGGTAGGCGATCCGCTTTACAACTTCTACGGATATAAAGTTGAAGGTATTTATCAGGATCTTGAAGATATCCAAAACTCACCTAAAAATGCAAAATATCCTTCCGATGGTGTATTCAACCGATACAATACAGTATGGGTTGGCGACTTGAAATTTGCCGATATTAGCGGATCTGATGGAAAACCTGATGGAATAATTAATGAATATGACCGTACAAGTATAGGTTCACCTCTACCGAAATTCACATTTGGGTTAACCAATAATTTCAAATACAAAGATTTCGATTTATCAATATTTCTGAATGGCTCGTATGGCAATAAGGTGTTTAATTATACAGCTATGCATCTTTCAAATATGAAATCGGTATGGGATAATCAGTTAAGTGTAGTTACCGAGCGAGCTCATTTAGTTTCTATTGATGAGAATAAAACTTACCCAATCGAGGATGGTGCTCAAAACTGGTTCGACGATATTGAAAACGTAAGGGTTAGCAATCCTGATACCAATGTACCACGTGCCATTGCTAACGATCCTAACGACAACGACCGTATCAGCGATCGTTATGTTGAAGATGGTTCTTATATAAGAATTAAAAATATTACTTTGGGTTATACATTGCCTGGATATATTACTGAAAGAGTAAATATTGACAACCTTCGTTTGTATGTTAATGTTCAGAATATTTACACGTTTACAAAATATTCGGGATATGATCCTGAAGTTGGTGTAAGTACTTTAAGCAACAATGTTTACGGATTGGATAACGGACGATATCCATCACCTCAAATCTTCACTTTTGGGTTAAACCTTTCATTCTAAACCTGTAAATAGATATAAATATGAAAAAAATAAATAAATACAATATGCTGACCCTGGTGCTGATGATACTGATCATAGGGACGACTTCGTGCGAAGACTTCCTGAACCGGCCTACAGAGGACAGCTATAACGTAGATAATTTTTATCAGACAGAGGAGCAGTGTTTCCAGGGAGTGAATCCCTTGTACAACTCGCCCTGGTACGATTTCCAGCGTGGATTCTTCAAAGTAGGCGAAGTGCTTTCAGGTAATTATTACTGGGGAAGCTCGCCGTATCTTACTTTTACAATCAATTCAACCGACGAAGATCTGGTTAATATGTCGGCTTCGTTATGGTCGGTAAATGCTTATGCAAACGGTGTAATTGAAAACATCGATCTTAAAGCTCCGGCATCGGTAAGTGCCGAAGTTAAACAGACCGTTAAAGGCGAAGCACTTGTATGGAAAGCAATGACCTATTTTTACCTGGTGCGCATATTTGGTGCTGTGCCTATTGTTCATAACAACTCGGCCGAAATTGCTGCCGGTAACTATAACGATAAATACAAAGCAACAGTTCCGAATGTGTACGATTATATTGTTCTTACACTTGAAAAAGCCATAGAATGGTTGCCCGAATCAAACGATCAGGGACGAATTGATCGTTACTCGGCTTATGCATTATTGTCGAAAGTTTATCTTACAAAGTCTGGCTATGGAATGAATGGTAGCCGTAGTGAAGAAGATTTACAAAAAGCTGCCGAATATGCTGCAAAGGTAATCGACGAAAGTGGTCGTCAGTTGTTTCCTGTGTATTCTGACATTTTCAGATTACAAAACGATTTATCGGAAGAAAGTTTGCTGGCATGGCACTGGGAATGCGGACGCGATCCATGGACTCAGCAAAACTCGTTGCAGTCAGACCTTGCTTTAACCGGTTTTAGCGAAATGGGAGATACCTGGGGCGGATATGCCGGCCCATCGGTTGATTTGCAGGACGCTTTTGGTGAAGATGCCTTGAGCTTAGACCGCAACAACAAGGATAAGCGGCGGAAGGCAACCATGATGATGTATGGTGATGTGTATGAATATTTCTGGGCCGATCAGGGCGGTTTCGATTGGGCTGATTATTGTTTAAACGAGCTTGAAGAGGTTCAGAGTGGCACAGGTGCCAATCAGGTGAAGCATCTTGTTGGTAACAACAACGACCATGTACTTGGCGCAGGCGTTGGACTGGTAAATATGGGAACAGGTTTAAGTACTCACCTTATTCGTTTGGCTGATGTTTACTTGATTTATGCCGAAGCTGTTCTTGGAAATGCTGCATCAACAAGCGACGCCAAAGCAATGGAGTTGGTTAACAGGGTACGTGCCCGAGGTTATGGTATGGAGTATAGCGAATTTATCGAAACTAACAGCGCATATACTTCGTTAACATTTGATGATATTTGGAAAGAACGTCGTTTGGAACTTGCAACTGAAGGAGATCGTTGGTATGACTTTGTTCGTCTGCATTATTTCGAACCTCAGGATGCAATCAATCGTATTAAAGCTCAAAAACGCAGTACATATAACGGGTTGAAAGAATTCTACGAAAGTGGAACACTTGATCCGGATGTAACGTATTACGACAAAAATGAGGCGGTACCTAACATTAACGATACGCACTTTGAGCTGCCGTTCCCCGATACCGACCTCACTATGAACCCGCACCTGCTTGAAGATCCGGTTGATCACGATATGAGTCAATATTCTTACTAACACTTAACACGATTTAAAGATGAGAAAAAATATTATATACAACTTTTCCCGGATTATGCTTCTCTCTCTGATGGCTGCAGCTTTTATGTTTTCTGCTCAGTCGTGCGAGGAGGGAGTTCCCGGTGAATATAAAATTGCCGAAGGACAACCTGAAGTTTACTATGCACGGATGCCTGACCCGGTTTCGGCCGACTCCCTAATTGTTGGTGCTTTTATGAACAATACTATCTGTCTGATTGGCGACAATCTTAATAGTATAAAAGAACTGTTTTTTAACGATCAAAAGGCTGTGCTAAACAATAGCTTAATCACAAAAAATACACTTTTTGTGAATATTCCCGGTGATATACCGCAAGTGGTAACAAATAAAATTTACATGGTTTCAGGATCAGGCGACACTGTTGCTTACGATTTTAATGTATTAGTGCCGGCACCAAATGTGGCCAGTATCTCGTGTGAATATGCACACGATGGAGATGTGGCTATTCTGTATGGCGATTACTTTATCGACGATCCGAGTAAGCCACTTTCAATAACGATGGCAGGAAATGTGCCTGTAACCGAAATTACTACTATCAGTAAGAAAAAGGTAACCTTTATAGTTCCCGAAGGTGCACAGAAAGGATACATTAATGTTACTTCAATATATGGCACCAGCCGTTCTAAATTCCAGTTTCGTGACGATCGGGGTATGATTCTCGACTGGGACAATCTGAATGCAAACGGTGGATGGCGTGCCGGTGTCGTCAAAGAATCTGATCCGGTAGAAGGTATTTCTGGTAAATACGTTTATTTTTCGGGAGAGATACCTGGTGATATGAGCGACTGGAACGAAGATGGTTTCTCTTTCGACTTGTGGGGAACAGCCAATGGCCGCCCTGAAGGTGACCTATTCGACATTCCGGTTGACGAAGCTTTGTTGAAGTTTGAAGTCAATGTACTTTCTGCATGGTCGGGTAATGCCTTGCAAATGATCTTTACGCCTTGGTCAACAAGTGGCACAAACGGCTATATTGCCGATGGAGAAACTCCGCGTGGTTTGTGGTATCCATGGCTCGGCGACGGTTCTTACACAACCGACGGATGGGTAACTGTTTCGTTCCCGTTAAAAGATTTTAAATACGATCACGAAGGCAATACGTTGGAAGTAGCTCCTGTTGGTAACTATGGCGGACTGACATTCTTCGTATTTCATGGTGGTGTAACAGGATCTGCAAGTTCACCCCAGATATGTATTGATAACATTAGGGTAGTGCCTGCTGAATAATTTGCTTAATCGTTAAATGAGAAATCTTATGAAGAAAAGAAATAAACTTATGGCACTATGGATGATGTGCCTTATACTTATAAGCAGTATCACTTTTACTGCTTGTAACGAAGACGAAGAACTCGACACGAACCAAATGGGAAGCAGTGAAGTAACATTGAAATCATTTGGTCCCAGCCCTGCAATGCGGGGTGGCGAGCTGCGCTTTATCGGTACAAACCTCGACAAGGTTCAAAGTATTGATATACCCGGTGCCGAGGGTATTACCGAAATTACTAAAGTTAGTAAATACGAAATTCGTATTGCCATTCCTCAATCAGCCGAACCTGGTTATGTAACCTTAAATACAGCTGCTGATAAAATTACAAGTTTAACACCAATTGGATATTCAGAGCCGATAACAATATCTGGCTTTTCGCCAAAATCGGCAAAAGCTGGTGCAACTATTAAAATCGAAGGCGACTATCTGAATATTGTTGAGGAAGTAATTTTTGCCGATGGTGTTCATGTACTGAAAGCTGATTTTGTTAGCCAAAGTCGTGAAGAACTTGAGGTGAAGATTCCTTCTGAAGCTCAAACCGGGAAGATTATTGTTTCGGATGGTGCAGATATTTTATCTGACGGAGAGTATATTCCAACCTGGATTTATACCGAAGAAGAGATCACATTAACTTTGCCAACCATCGAGGCATTGAATCCCAACCCGGTAAAAGCCGGCGAATCGTTAACCATTAAAGGTAAAGATTTCGATCTGGTGGCTAAAGTCATTCTGCCTGGTGGCGCTGAAATCGAAGTTTCAGATGCAACTACGCAGATTGTTATAGAGGCAACCCCCGCCGATATTAAAGAAGGTACAGTTACACTGGTTGCTAAATCAGGTATCGAAGTATTGTCAAGCGAGTTAAAGCTGGTGAAACCGGCAATCTCAGGAGTGTCAGCCACAAATGTGAAGAATGGCGAAGCATTTACCATCAATGGTTCTGATCTCGACTTGGTTACAGAAGTAACGTTCCAGGGGGCAAGTGTTGCTGCCGAAGAATTTATATCTGCTTCTGAATCATCCATCGAGTTGGTTTTACCTGCCATTGCTAACACGGGTGTTTTTACTCTAAATACAGCATCCGAAACATCGACAGAGGGTGAAAGCCTGACATTTGCTGTGCCAGCAGTTACGGGCATTAATCCCGATGCAGTAAAGGCAAAAGAATCAATAACTATTTCTGGTTCGAATCTCGATGTGGTTGAAAAAGTAATTTTTGGTGCGGTTGAAGGAACAATTGAAGTAGTAACTGAAACTGAAATGACAGTTACTGTGCCGATTGGGGCAGTAAACGGAGCTATCACACTCGTAACCCTGAACGGAACAGAGGTAGTAACTACACAGGAAATTACCATTAATGTAACTTTGCCTGAAATAACTAGCATTACCAGTGAAGGTCCCGGTGGTATAATTACGGTTGAAGGAATCGACTTAAGCTTGATAAAAACCATCTATCTGGCTGATGCAGATGGTGAATATACTATACCTGTTACCGATTATGGAACCAAAAGTGATACTTACCTTGAGTTTTATCATGTTGAAGGTTCTGCAAAAGGTGATATCACACCGTTAATGATTACGGTCGATGGTGACGAAGGATATATGCCAGAGGTCTATTGTGGTGGAGTTGATCCGATTACAGAGGCTACGGAGATGATTATGGATTTTAATGTTCGTGAAGAGTCTGATTGGCATGGATTGGATTGGGATAACTGGGGAGGATCATACGATCAAGACGTATGTAAACCTTTGGGTTATGTTATTTTATTATCGAATCCGGGCTGGTGGATTGTAGGTTGTAATCATCCCGATCCGAATGGTGGTTGGCCTGGAGTAAATTCGGCAGATTATGTTTTGAAAATAGATATTAAAACTGAAACACCAATAACTGTCAATGATGGATTTAGTATTGCTACTTATATCGGTGGTAATGCTGTTGAAATTCCTTTGCCGGTGAAAGGTGGAGTCATTGATACAAAGGGAGATTGGATAACCATTCAAATGGATATTTCCGGACTCCCAAATCCAACTCCAGCCAGCGGAGATTATGGAATTATTTGTAACAATGCTGCTGACATGGACTGGGCTGGACTCAGCTTTGATAACATGAGGTACGATCCTAAATAAATATTAAAAATAATTTCTTAAAGAAGCGGTTCGTTCGTAAATTCGAATCGCTTCTTTTTTTTAATACTAAATGATATGACGAAGGTTTCTTTTCATATTCTTTTATTACTTGTTTTACTTGCAGGTTGTACCGAAGAACCCGACGAACCAAAATTGCCACCTCTTTTTAAATCAAGCATCCCAAATGATGGTGACGAAAACGTTAGTTTGCTATCGGAGGTGACAGTTACTTTTGACGAGGTCGTTTCACTGGACGATAATCATGGTATTACGGTTAATGACGAAAAAGCCAATGTTGAAGCATCGTTTACCAAGCTTATGTTTGATATTGAATTGCAGTATGAAACAACTTACCACATTGAAATACCTGCCGGGGCTGTGATAAATACCAAAAATCTGCCCTTGGAAGAGAATATTGAATTTGAATTTTCAACCGAAAAAGCACCCGAGGTAGTTACAATTAAAGAAAAACTGGTGATAAAAAATCCAAGTTCACAGGCTGTAAATGTTTACAATTTTCTGAAGCAAAATTACGGTGTGAAATCAATTTCTGCCGCAATGTCGAATGTGGCCTGGAATGTAAACGAAGCTGAGTGGGTAAACAAGCACGCTGGTAAATATCCGGCCATGGCAACTTTCGATTATATCCATTTGCCTTACTCGCCTGCCAACTGGATTGATTACTCTAATATAACCGTGGCTAAAGAATGGTGGAACGAAAATGGGATTATTAGTGCCGGCTGGCATTGGATAGTGCCTGCTTCTGAAGGGTCTTCAGAATATACATACAAACCAGACGAAACAACCTTCAAAACCAAAAATGTAATGATAGAGGGAACATGGGAACATGAAGTCGCATTGGCAGATTTAACAAAAATGGCCGGTTACCTGAAGTTGTTGCGCGATGAAAACATTCCTGTAATCTGGCGACCTTTTCACGAAGCTGCCGGTAATATTTATGAATATAACGGCGGTCAGGCCTGGTTTTGGTGGGGGACAGGCGGTGCCGAAACATACCGGGCACTGTGGAAATACATGTTTGATTATTTCGAAGAGCAAGGGCTCAATAACCTGATTTGGGTATGGACCACTCAAACGAAAGACGACGATTTTTATCCGGGCGACGAATATGTAGATATTATTGGCCGTGATATTTACAACAATGGTAGTGCATCTGATATTGCTGGGCAGTTTGAACAGATTCAGGCAACTTATCCCGATAGAATTGTTACGCTTAGTGAATTTGGTAGTGTAGCACGGTTTTCAACACAGTGGGAGGAAGGAGCTTTATGGTCGTATTTTATGCCCTGGTATCACTACGAAAGAACCAGTCAAATCAATTCTGAAGCATTCGACGAAACAGACCATATGCATGCGAACATCGAATGGTGGATAAATGCTTTGTCTCACGAAGCAGTAATTACACGCGACGAAATGCCATCTTTGAAGTAGAAAAAAGACCTGTTTATTGTAAGATAAACCCTGTTTGGAATAATCCAGATGGGTTTTTTGACTTTACGCATGTTTTTTAGCGATGGATTTTATAAATTTATGACTGATTTTAAAGGGAACATGATGTGCTGATCCATTAACTCATTAATTTATTTGTTATGAAGAATTTTATCTGGTTGCTCGTTGCGCTATTTTCTACAATTATTGTGTTTGCCCAAGATGAGGCATTAAAACAGGAGCTTGAAAAACTGCCGGGTATTGTATCGGTAAACGAAATTGAAAGTCATTCATTTTTTGAACATACCTACGAGGTAATGGTCGAACAATATCTCGACCATGGAAATCCGGCAGCGGGTAAGTTTCAACAACGTATTTTTATTTCCGATTACAACAAATATAGTCCGGTTGTATTTGTAACCGAAGGTTACAGAGCCGATTATGCTGCAAAAGAGACCTATATTAACGAACTCAGCCGAATAATTCAGGCAAATCAGGTGGTGGTCGAACACAGGTATTTTGGCAAATCGATTCCCGAAAATGCCGGGTGGGAGTACCTCACAATTGAAAATGCAACTTCCGATTTGCACCGCATCTATATAATGTTGAAGAAAATTTTTAACTACGATAATAAGTGGATCGCAACCGGTATAAGCAAAGGTGGGCAAAATACAATCGCCTACAAAACCTTTTATCCCGACGATATGGATATTTGGATTTCATATGTCGGTCCGGTAAATTTTGCAGTTGAAGACAAGCGGATGCCGAATTTCCTAAAAAAAGTAGGCACAAAAAAATGTCGCAATCAAATTGAAGATTTTCAGCTGGCGGTGTTAAAAAAACGCGATTCGATTGAAGTTTGGATTGATAGCTTGTCGCAGGTAAAAAATTATACGTATTCTATGCCTGTTTCACACGTTCTCGATTTTTGTGTGCTCGAATATTCTTTTGCTTTTTGGCAGTGGGGGCGCGATTGTGCCGCAATTCCCCCCGATACTCTATCGGCACGTGCGTTGTTTAATCATCTGGTTGAAGTTAGTGGACCCGATTATTTTTCGATTGAAGGTACTGAGCCAATAAAGGCATTTTTTGTTCAAACGGTGAAGGAGTTTGGTTATTATGGGTATGAAACCAAGCCTTTTAGTGATTATCTTGAAATTGAAACAGCTAAAGGATACATCCCCAATGTTTTTATTGCCGATGTAGAGCCAATGAAGTTTTCAAATAAAACGTCGAAATTTATAAAGAAAGCCATCAAGAAAGATGGCGAAAATCTGATACTTATTTATGGTGAATACGATCCATGGACAGGCGGTGGACTAGATAAGTCGTCGCGCTCCAAAGCCCGTTGGTTTGTAAAACCTGAAGGTTCGCACCGTACTCGAATAGATAATATGTCGTATGCGCAAAGAGCAGAAATATACATGTTGTTGGAAACCCTGCTTGAAACAAATTAAAAAAAAACGGGTCTGAATTATTACAGTCCCGTTTTTTGGTGTTGGTTTTATTCCATATTATCAATGTACTCTGTCTGTTGACGTACAGAATCTTCGTGTATAAGCTGAAATAGAATTTTAATAAACGTATCGTTTAATTGAAGCTTATTTGCGGTATCAATTCTATTGTTCATCATTTTTGTCCAGCGGTCAATTTGCAAAGCCATAACGTTGTTATTCTTTTTGTAATCTGCAATTTGGTTAACAATTTCGCTGCGGGCCGATAAAAGCTCCATCAATTCCGTGTCTAAAATGTCTATTCGGTTACGCAGCTGATCCAGTTTGCTGCCAAATTCAGCATCTTCGATCGTTTGTTTACGAATAACCAGCTTGTCAATCATTTTGAAAAGATCGGTTGGAGTAAACTGCTGAGCGGCATCGCTTAATGCACACGAAGGATCGATATGCGATTCTACCATTAATCCATCGAAGCCCATGTCGAATGCTTTTTGCGAGATTTCTCCAACCAATTCGCGTTTGCCTGCAATATGGCTGGGGTCGCATATAATGGGCAGGTTGGGCATGCTCCTTCGCAGTTCGATGTAAGTTTTCCATCCCGGATAGTTGCGGTATTTGGTTTCCTGGAAAGGTGAAAATCCGCGGTGAATGCCTACCAGCTTTTTCAGACCAACGGTATTCAGCCTTTCAAGTGCACCCATCCATAACGATAAATCGGGGTTCATGGGATTTTTCACCATTACAACTTTGTCAGAGCCTTTCAGTACATCGGCAATTTCCTGAACAACAAATGGGCTGGTTGTTGATCGAGCTCCAATCCACAGCACATCAATATCGGCTTTGAGGCAATTTTCGGCGTGCTGGGCATTGGCCACTTCGGTGCCGACCATGAGGCCTGTTTCTTCTTTAATTTTCTTCATCCATTCGAGGCCAATGCTTCCTATTCCCTCAAATGAACCTGGACGGGTGCGTGGTTTCCAAACGCCCCCACGTATTACATGTACGCGTTTGTCTTTGGCTAGTTCCCGGGCTGTACTTAATGCTTGTTCTTCGGTCTCGAGGCTGCAGGGGCCTGCAATAAGCAGTGGGTATGGCGTTTCGGGCATCCAACTGCTAAGTGGTGTAATGTCTAATTCCAGTGTCATATTTGTATTTTTAAGTGTTTGTTTAATTGTGTTATTCTAATATTTGTTGTCATTTTGTGTATAGTTTGGTTGTTGTCGATTCTTTCCTGACAAGATTTTGTGCCTCTCCGTTTAATATTTCGCGCAGTCGGTTTGCATTTGTCATCAGTTCGTACATGCGTGCATCGTTTTCGGCTAGAAGGCTTTGTTTAAAATCTTCGAGGTGTTTAATATACACGTTAAGCGATTCAACTACGTATTCCTGATTTTGTTTAAAAATTGGACCCCACATTTCGGGCGAGCTTTTCGCAAGTCTTGCAGTCGATTGAAATCCCCCACTGGCAAGGTCGAAAATAATCTGCCGGTCGCTTTCGGCCAGTACTGCGTTTGCAAGTGCAAAAGCTGTAATGTGTGGCAGGTGCGATACATGTGCTGTGGTGTGGTCTTGTTCGTCGGAACTCATAAAGGCGATGTCCATGCCAATAGTATGAAAAAGTTTTTCGATAAGCGCAAGATGTTGCGGCCTGCTTTTTTCCTGGTCGCAGATTATGCAAATCTTTTCGTTGAAAAGACCTTCGACAGCTGCATCTGGTCCTGAGTTTTCGGTACCCGACATTGGATGTACAGCTACGTAATTGCCCCGCAAAGGATGGTTTTCAACTGTCCCTGTTATTAACTTTTTAGTTGAGCCTACGTCGGTTACTGTGGTGGATGAATTGATATTGTCGAGAATAAACGGTAGTAGCTGCTGAATTTTGTCAACCGGAATGGCAACAATTACGATATCAGCCTGCTTTAATCCTTCATCGAGTGGTAGTGTTTCGTCCACCAACCCAATTTCGGCAGCTCTATTCTGGTGTACAGGGTTATTGTCAACTCCAATTATCCGGGTGGCAAAACCAGCCTTGCGAATATCCTTTGCCATTGAACCGCCAATTAAACCCAAACCAATTATTGTAACTTTCATATTTGTTCAAATTTTCTTAGTATTCCTGGTTTTTATAAAAAAAAAAGGGCTCCGTCTTACGGAACCCTATAAATTGTATCTTTTGCTTTTAACAACACAAATCTACACGATTCCATTTTTGGTGCCGAAATAATAATAAAAGTAGAAATATGTGTTATTTAATAAATTCATTACTGTTGCTTTTATCAGAAGTTATTTTTTTTCTGACAATTATCAATTGCTTTACAAATATAGATTTTTATCCTGTTAAAACAATAATCCGTAAGAAATTTGTCGTTAAAAATTGGTTTTTGTTAATTCTTTGGATGAATGTCTTATAATTGATAAAATGCAGATTGTTTTTTGTGTATCAACTGGAAAAATGTCGTAATTGGCTGATGAAAAGTGACATAAGTTCATTTTGAGTTTAGTCTGAAGTGTGTTTTCATGTCATTTTTTCAGCGTGTTTGAAGTGGTATTTAAATTGTATAGTGCTTGATGAAAAAAAATATATTAATGTTTAACTAAAATAATAGGAGGGTTTAGCTATGACTTTAGCACGTAGATCAAACAATGTATTTCCATCGTTCCCTTCATTTTTTGATCGTTTTTTAAATGAAGGTTTAATGGATTGGGACAACCTCAATTTTTCAGACACCGATACTACAATTCCGGCTGTAAATGTGAAAGAAGACGATGATAGGTTCTTGATTGAGGTTACCGCTCCCGGAATGAAAAGAGATGACTTTAATGTTAAGATTGAGAACAACATGCTGACGATTTCTTCTGAAAAGAAGGATGAAAAGGATGAATCGAAAGAGGGATATACCCGCAAAGAGTTCAGCTTTCAGTCGTTTCAGCGTAGTTTTTCGTTGCCCGAGTGGCATATTTTAACCGATAAAATTTCGGCCAAATACAACGAAGGAATTTTACACATCGAGCTGCCTAAGCGTGATGAAGTAAAACCACAGCCGGCAAAAACGATTAAGATATCATAAAGTAGAACAAAAAAAGAGGCTGCTTTTTTGGCAGCCTCTTTTTTTTCTTTAAGCTAAATTAAGCTTCAGTATCTTTTTTCTCTTCTTCTGCTTTTTCTTCGGCAGGAGTCTCAGTTGCTTTTTCCTCAGCAGGAGCTTCGGTTGTAGCTTCCTCAGCAGGAGCTTCGGTTGTAGCTTCCTCAGCAGGAGCTTCGGTTGTAGCTTCTTCCACAGGAGCTTCGGTTGTAGCTTCTTCCACAGGAGCTTCGGTTGCAACTTCTTCCACAGGAGCTTCGGTTGCAACTTCTTCAGTTTTTGTTTCTTCTACTGCGGCTTCAGGGGCTTCTTCCGATGTTGCTTCGCTGCTTGCTTCATTAGCCTTGTTAGAAGCTGCTTGAGCTTCGGCAGCTAAATCCGATTTACGTTTAGCTAATTCAGCTGCTCTGGCCTCGTTAACTTTAGCTTCGGCTGCAAGTCGTTTCTCCGCATCTGATGATGCGTCTGAAGCAAGTTTCTCGATTTTGGTCTGAATCTTGGCTTCTTTTTCTGTTAGCCATGTTTCAAACCTACGCTCTGCTTCTGCTTCGTCGAAAGCACCCTTGCGTACACCTTCCTGAAGGTGTTTTTTCATCATTACTCCACGGTACGATAAAATCGCACGTGTTGTGTCGGTGGGCTGCGCGCCGTTGTTTAACCAACCAAGCGCTTTGTCGAAATCCAGTTCGATGGTAGCAGGATTTGTATTAGGGTTATATAACCCAATCCTTTCAATATATTTACCATCTCGTGGCGCCCTGCTATCTGCTACTACAATGTGGTAGAAAGCAAATTTCTTTCGGCCGTGACGGGCCAAACGAATTTTAACTGGCATAATCTTTAAATTTAAATTATTAGAACTTTTTGAGTGCGCAAAAGTACAATATTATTTTGAAAACAAACTCTTTTTATGCGTTTTTATTGGTTGTTGTCGCTGTAGTAACATTTATTGAACAGATCCCAAAGAACAATTCCTGCACTTACCGAAATGTTAAACGAATGTTTGGTGCCATATTGAGGTATCTCAATAGCTCCGTCGCAAAGATCGATTGCTTTTTGCTGCACACCTTTAATTTCATTTCCGAATATTAGTGCGATTTTTTCATCGGCCGCAGGCGAAAAATCGGGTAGCAATATACTTTTATCTACCTGTTCAATGGCATAAACCTTATAACCATATTTCTTTAATTCGCTTATAGCTTCGGTCGTTTCTTTGTAATATTTCCAGTTGACCGATTTTTCGGCATCGAGTGCTGTTTTGTGTATGTCTTTGTTGGGCGGAGTTGCAGTATATCCGCATAAAAAGATGCTTTCGATAAGAAAAGCATCCGAGGTGCGGAATACAGAGCCAATGTTGTTGCAACTCCGGATATTGTCTAAAACAACAATTACCGGAATTTTCTCTGTGCTTTTAAATGTGTCGATATCAATACGGCTTAATTCGCTGTTTTTTAGTTTTCGCATATAACTGTTTGTTTTTTGTTTCATATAATTTTACAACAGTTCGTTAGATTTTACTATTTTACTTCATCGCGTTGCACCGGCATACTCATGCATCGGGCACCGCCACCACCACGTGCCAGTTCTGCTCCGGCAATGGTTATAAGTGTTTTTGATTCAGGAATAGGTCTGCCATTTTCAATAATATCCGTTGCATCTATAATGTTGAAACCGGCCTTGTTTAGGGCATCGGCTGTGTAGTTATTGCGTTCGTAACCAATAATAACTCCGGGTTTTATTGCTAAAAAGTTGGCTCCACTGTGCCATTGTTCACGCTCCTGATGCCAGGTGTCGTCGCCACCGCATTTTACAGGCTTAAGGTCGATGCCTGTATTTTTTAAAGCCGACAACAGGTTGGGTAGGGTTTGTATCGATTTTACCTGTCCGTTATCGATTGTGATATGTATGGTGCGATACCTGTTGTGCGTCATAATAAGTGGTTCGTAAACCATGCAGGTATCTTTGTCGAGCATTGTAAAAACCATGTCGAGGTGAATAAATGATTCGGGACTTTCGGGCAACTCTTGCACAATGATGTGGTGGGGGTGCTTGTTTTGCTTTTTAATAGCTTCGATGATAAAGTCGATGCCCTGGGTTGAAGTGCGGATGCCGGTGCCGATTACAAGTACATCATGGCGTGCAATCAGTACGTCGCCTCCTTCAATTTTAATATCGTTTGTGTTTTGACTTGTTACCGATATGGTCTCAACACCAAAACGTGGGTGGTGTTTGAAAATGGCATCCATGATTATTGATTCACGGTCGCGAACATTGCTGGCCATTTTTCCTACTAGTACTTTGTTGTACATGCTAATTGAGGCATCGCGAGTAAAAAGGAAATTATGTAACGGACGCAAACTGTATCTTTCGTCACTTATAAAGCGGGTAAGGTTGTCGCGAATTAATTCAACCCCTTCAATCAGTTGTCGTGCTGTTTCTGTGTGGCTAAGTCTGTTAAGTTTTTCTTTAAGCGTTGGTACACCTTCTGCCTTACATACCGATTCAAGTAACCCTGATTTTACTTGTTCGTCGAGTAGTATATCCGACAGTAAGTTTTTAACTTCAAATACTTCGCAGTGTTTAGTCAGTACTCCTTTAAATTGCCGGTATTCTTCAGACGCAACCGAAAGGTTCAGAATGTCGCTGTACAAAGCTCTTTCAGCATTTTCAGGTGTCATTTTTTCTACTTCCTGACCGGGAGTATGAATAATTACACCTTGCAAATTGCCGATTTCGGAATGAATATTGATATTTTGCATAGTCGTAATAATTGGTTGGGCAAAATTAGGCATTCTTTTTGAATGTGCTTGTGGCCATTAGATGATAATTGGGAAATAGTACTGCTTGTTTGGGGGAGCTGTGGTAGTATATCGAATATTACGTAACTTTGGTGTTACAATGGATTTCTCCAACAACTACATATGATTTTAATTATAAAATATAGAATGTGAGTAGGATAGAAAGATTTATATTGATGTTTTTGTTGGTTGTATTGCCTTCTGTTGTGTTTTCGCAGGATGATGTTGCGGGGGATACTATATATGTTTCTGCTGAAAAAGATTCCATGCTGTTTGTTGAACTCGATGCTATTGATGTTTATCCTGAGCGTGGTAAGCGGTTGAACTACCGAAGATATTCGAGATTGGTCAGGAAAATAAGGAAAGTATATCCGTTTTCTCGTGAGGCGGTTATCGAGCTTAAAAAGTATAATACTTTGTACGAAAATGCTACGGATGAACGCGAAAAAAGAAAATATGTTCGTCAGGTTGAAAGAGAACTTTTTAGCAAGCACGAGGATGAGTTGAAAAAATTCACCATCTCAGAAGGACGTTATTTAATATTACTTATCGACCGTGAAACCGGCAATACTTCGTATTCGATTATTAAAGAATTGAAAGGTGGATTGCCTGCATTATTCTGGCAGGGGATTGCAAAAATATTTAATAACGATTTAAAGGAGGAATACGACCCTTTATACAAACATTTTGTAATTGAACAGATTGTTACAATGGTTGAAAAGGAATACGAAGAGAATCTGATAAAAGAAGGTAAAACATTGCCAGCTGACAGATAACTGTTATTTGCCTTTTCCCGAGAAACAATTTATTAATGTGTAAATAAGTATTTTGAAATCGAGGTAAAGCGAGATGTTCTTCAGATAGATGATGTCGTAAGGTGCTCTTTTTACCATTTCTTCAACATTTGAAGCGTAACCGTATTTCACTTGCCCCCAAGATGTTATTCCTGGTCTTATTCTTTGAAGCTGAATGTAATGCGGTGCTTCTTTTCTTATTTCCTCGATGTAATGTTTTCGTTCGGGGCGTGGTCCTACCAGCGACATATCGCCTTTTATAACATTGTAAAACTGCGGAATTTCGTCGATATGTGTACGACGCATGAATTGTCCAAATTTTGTAATTCGAGGGTCGTTGGTCGATGAAAGTGCCGGTCCGTTAGGTTCGGCATCTACAACCATACTTCTAAATTTGTAAATGGTAAATTCTTTGCCGTACTTTCCAACTCTTTTTTGCCTGTAAATTATTAGTCCTTTTGATGATGACCTGACACCAATATAAACAAACGGAAAAAATGGAATAAAAACAATAAGTGCCAAGGTAGAAAATGTTACGTCGATAAGTCGCTTCATATTTTCTTGCCATGCCGGCATTATTCCGTTCGATATTTTAACTAGCGGGCTGGAGTAAACAGTACTCATTTTTACACTTCCCGAAAGAATGTCGTACATGTCGGGAATGGCTTTTACGGTTATGTTTCTATAGTCGAGAGCCGATAAAATGTGTTGAATCTTATGGTGCTCCGAAGTCTCGATGGCAAGTATAATTTCTTCAATCTTTTCTTTGTCAATAATTTTAGGAATATCATTTACATCTCCTAATAGCGGGATATGCTTTTCGAGCAATAGGTCGTTTCTTCCGTTTACTTTAACAAAACCAATAATTCGGTTACCGGTGGTTCTTTGGTTGGTTTGCATTTCGCTGTAAAGGCTCACTGCTTGTTCGTTACTGCCCACGATGAGTGTGTTGAAACCTATTTTTCGTTTCTGGATTCTGTGTGTAGTTTGGCTGGTTAAAATTAATCGTGGTATAAGTGTTATCACAAAGTGTAAGCCCAGCAAAGTGAAATATAAATGGTAATAATGCTTGTAGGTAGCAATAGAATCGTCGAGCAGCAATGTGAAAAAGATAATTGTTACCCCGATAATCGATGTAAAAGCTGTTTGACCAAAATCGATAAGTCTCGAACGCCGATATATGTTGCGGTAAAATCCTGAGATGTAATAAAACGAAACCCAAAAGGCAGGTATAACAAAAAGGGCGACCCAAAAATTCGAATCAACTTTTATAGTGCCTGTTTGTTGAAAAAACTCGTTTTCGATATAAATTCTTCGAAAAACATAAAACAAACTCCATGCAATGGCTGCTGCCAATGCATCTAATATCATGTACCTTGCTACCTGTCTCCGGTTATTCATGCATGTATGATGTTGGTCAAACGAAAAAGTTGCTTATTGCATTTTTCTAAACGTTTGTTTTTTATAGAAATTGCGCGCAAAGCTATCTTTTTTATCTTTTTTTAAAAATTCTCAGATAGAATGTTTTCAATTTTGTCTATTATACTTAATACTGCATTATAATGGAAGAGAGTAAAAGATGGTTGGTTGTTTTGAATGATGTTTAGGGCAAACGCCTCTATGCTTTTTATAATAAGGTCGTTTTGCATGGTGGGGGCGCTTGTGAATTTTATTCCGTGGGAGTTTTCAAGGTACGAATCGGAAAAGTTGAAAAAGAATTTTTCATTGCGTGTTTGAATTTCAAGTGAATGTTCAGTCTTTGTTGTTTGTTTTAGTGAAATAAACCCAATTGAATTGTCGTACATTTTGAGCCTGATTTTTATTACAGGTTTGCCGTTTGGTGTCGTATCCATTGAATTGATATCAACTTTTTTTACTTGCATGGCATTCATTAGATTAATAAAAGCAAGTGCGTTTAGCAATGCAGATCGGACGTGGCTGCCGCTTTCGATGTTTTTTTGATATTTTACAAGCAATGTGCGGTTGTAAGTTTGAAGAAAATCTTCGGAAAGGGTATTTTTTAGTTCGGGTATTTCACAAAAGAACAAACAGTTTGCTTCGTTTTGATATTTTAGCCATTCGCTTGTTATTTCAGAGTTAACCCACCTTTGGTCAGTAAAATATATATTGCACTGAAGCTTAATAGCTGTTTCAATAATTGATTTGATGTTTTTATTACAATCAGCAAAAATCAGTGCATCATATTTTTTAAAATCGACATACGGAATTATAGAGGTTTTAGTATCAAGAATAAGCGTTTCGGTTTTAGAAAAAAAAGTTAAGTTTGATACATTTTGTTTATATGTTTCAACTGATTTTTGTGTTCCTATTATTAAACAATTTATCATATCTGCAAATTCATGAAAATATATCAAATTTCGCTTGCCTGAGCTTTTAAAATGGTATAAAAAATATTTGGAAAGCTTTTTTGCCGGGTTAAACGGTTTAACTTTGAATCTGATTTATTAACGAATATACAACAAAAAAGTTTCATGATTAACGATTCGTTGCAACATCAGGGCATGCGCCGTAAGTTGGTTGAAATTGTTGCGGGAAAAGGAATTACAAGTGAGCCGGTGCTAAAGGCTATAGGCAAGGTGCCTCGGCATTTGTTTATGGAGAGTGGTTTTATTAAGTTTGCGTATAAAGATCAAGCTTTTCCAATTGGTGTCGGTCAAACCATTTCGCAACCCTATACTGTCGCTTTTCAAACCCAGTTACTCCAGGTTTTGCCAAAAGAAAAAATTCTGGAAGTTGGTACCGGTTCAGGATATCAGGCGGCAGTTTTGCTCGAAATGGGCGTTCAGGTTTTTACTATCGAACGACAGCGTGAATTGTTTGTTAGGGTGCAACAATTACTTCCTGATATAGGATATCATCCTCGTTTCTTTTTTGGCGATGGATATAAAGGATTACCAACCTATGGCCCCTTCGATGGTATTGTTGTTACCGCAGGTGCACCTTACGTCCCCGATGAATTAAAACAACAACTAAAAATTGGTGCGCGGCTTGTAATTCCGGTTAGTGAAGGTGAACATCAGGTGATGACTGTTGTTGAACGTGTAGGAGAAAACGAATTTGATGAAAAGCAATATGGAATGTTTAGTTTTGTGCCCTTGCTTAAAGGAACGAATTAATTTAAATAAGCTAAAAAATGAAGATTAAGATATTTGCATTTAATCCCTTGCAGGAAAATACGTTTGTGTTGTACGACGAAACAGGAGAGTGTGCAATTGTTGATCCAGGTTGTTTTAACGACGAAGAGTTTGAACAAGTCGATTCTTTTATTAAAGACAATGATTTGCATCCGGTTAAGCTAATTAATACCCATTGTCATTTCGATCATATTTTTGGTGTGAATCGTTGTCGTAACAGTTATGATTTGCAGTGGGAAGCACATCCCGATGATGCTTTCCTGGTTGCTTCGGCTCCATCACAGGCAGCAATGTTTGGAATGAATCTCGGGCCTGTCGATGCTGCTGAAAAACCATTGTACGAAGGCGATGTGGCGGAATTTGGCAATACCAGGCTTCAACTCCTTCATGTGCCAGGGCACTCGCCCGGAAGCATTTGTTTTTATCATGCCGAAAGTGGTGCGATGCTGGCCGGCGATGTGCTTTTCAGGGGCAGTATTGGTCGCACCGATTTGCCCCAAGGCGATTACGATACTTTAATTAGCGGTATAAAGAAAAAAATACTCACCTTGCCTGGCGACGTGAAGGTTTATCCGGGTCACGGCCCTGTTACAACTATTGCTGAAGAAAAGGTCGAGAACCCGTTTTTGCAGTAATTAATAATCGAAACTACTGCCACCTAAAAATTCTCGTATCAACGATGTGGGAGGGATTTCCGAGTCGTAAATATTCTTAAAATATCCCATAAATTTTAACAAACGAAGCGATTCGGCAAACTCGGGCTGGTTTTCGGGCACCGATTTCAGCAGGGGCTCCAGGTGTTTTTTCAGTACAGCCATTTCATACAACAGTGCCGAGTTAAACATGATGTCGGAATTTTCCTGATGTGGAAAAATGTTCTTTTCCTCGCCACGTCGTACGCTTGGCCAGCGCCTTATCGTTTCAAGCGCCGAATAGCCACGGTAGCGGGCATCGCGAATGATGCGCCTGATTAGTCGGTTATCGGTAGTTGAAATGGGGTTTTGGTCGTCGATCGAAATAGATGTTAAAGCCGAAATGAAAATTCGGTAAGTCATTGCGCGGTCAACTCTCGTAATCAGTTCAGGGTTGAGCGCATGAATTCCTTCAATAATAAGAATATCATCTTTGTTTAGCTGTAAAATATCGCCATCGAAATAACGTTTTCCATCGGTGAAGCTGAATTTTGGAATTTCAACCGCTTCACCTTCAATTAATTGTTTTAATTGCTGATTGAAAAAATTGATGTCGATAGCTTCCAGTGCTTCAAAATCGTAGTTGCCGTCATCGTCAAGCGGGGTGTGTTGGCGGTCAACAAAATAGTTGTCGAGTGAAAGGGTATAAGGCCGTAGCCCGCAAACAGCCAATTGAACCCGCAGGCGCATGCTAAATGTAGTTTTACCCGCCGACGAAGGGCCTGCAATAAGTGCTATGCGTGGCCTCGGTGTCTTTTCTGAAATAATGGTTGCTATTTCTGCAATCTTTTTTTCGTGCAATGCTTCCGATATTTTTATGATTTCGCCTGCCTTGCCTTGTTTAACAAAAGTGTTGAGCTGACCAATATCGCCCATGCCTAAAATATCAGCCCAGTTTTTATGCTCTCTGAAAATATCGAAAAGCTTTTGTTGGTGAACATAGTCGCGCAAGCGATTAAATACTTTTTCACTGGGAAGTCGCAGTAACATTCCACCATTAAATTGTTCGAGGTCGAAGTTTTGCAGGTAACCGGTTGAGGGTAACAAATGGCCGTGGAAATAATTCACAGCATTGTTCATATAATATACGTATGCATACAACCAGCCCGAGTCGGCATACAGGCGAAGCTTGTCGTCGAGACCATTATCCATGTATTCTTCCAGCACACGATTTAGCTGCTTGCCTTTGCGCACGAAAGGGATGTTTTGTTCAACCATTTCTTTCATGCGGGTTTTTATTTCAAACACGCAGCTTTCGCATTTTTCGTGTTCCATTCCTTCAATTTCGCAGTAATAGCCCCTCGAAATAGCATGATCGATTTTCAGCTTTACTTCGGGGTAAAGATCTTTTACCGCCGCATACATTAAAAAGAAAATTGAGCGGATATACATTCTTTGTCCGTCGGGATGACTGTAATCGATAAACCGGATGTTTTTAGGTTTAACAATGTCGAACGAAAGTTCGCGCACCTTGTTATTTACCAGCGCTCCGCAAATGGGCGATTCGGTTTTAATATCGAGATCGGTTGCAATATTCATAAGGGTAGTACCCAAAGGGTATTGCTTAAACTGGTTTATATTTTCGCAATAAATTTCTATGTTTCGCATATTGAATCAAATTAGAATAGTTCTCTAAAGTAGAAAAGAAAACCGAAATGCGGAAGTTGTATGGGTAAGAATGATAAAAAAGAATTAGGCTATGATAAATCAGAAATAAATAGGAAAGATTATTTGTAACAATTGAATCGAGAATGATACTAATGAAGAATTGTATGCGTTACTTTTTCATGATTTAGTCAATGTTTATATTGTTATAAATCATTTCGTTCACCAAAAAATATATTTTATGAAAAAAATTATTTTTAGTTTGATTTTAGTGTTGTTTGCTTTCGTTCAGTTGAATGCAGAGAATGCACAAATTCATAAGTATGAGTTAAAAAATGGTTTAACGGTTTATTTAAATGAAGACCATTCAAAACCTACCGTATTTGGAGCTATAGTTGTAAATGCCGGGGCTAAAGATGACCCGGAAGATGCAACTGGTCTGGCTCATTACATGGAACATGTTATGTTTAAGGGAACCCAGCAGTTGGGAACTTGGGACTGGGAAGCTGAGAAACCCCATTACGACCGTATTATTGAGCTTTATGAAGAACTTCGGAGTACTGACGATGAAGATAAAAAAGCTGAATTGAATAAAGAAATTAATAAAGAATCCTTAGCTGCAGGTAAGTACGTCATACCCAATGAGTTTTCGAACCTGGTGCAGGCAATGGGTGGTACCGGGTTAAATGCAGGAACCGGGTACGATTACACCTTTTATCATAATTCATTTCCTTCTTTTCAAGTACTACAGTGGCTCGATTTGTATGCGCATCGTTTTGCGGATCCTGTATTCAGGGAGTTTCAAGCTGAATTAGAGGTTGTTTATGAAGAGAGAAACAAGAATTCTGATAATTATGAAAAAGATGTATTGCATGATTTTCGGGCAAATTTGTTCGGTGATAATTCTCCATATGGACGAACTATTGTAGGTAAAACAGAACATTTAAAGAATCCTTCGATTAAGCGTATAATTGAATTTTATAACCAGTTTTATGTTCCTTCGAATATGGCTCTCATCTTATCGGGCGATATCAAGGTTGACGAAGTAAAGCCAATGATTGAACAAACATTTGGAAAATGGGAGGGTGTTCCACAAAAAGGAGTTAACAAAGAACCCGGGAATGTAAAAATTGCCGGAAGTGAAAAAGTGAAAGTGAAAAAAACGCCTTTCCCATTGATACAAATTGGATTCCAGGGGGCTGAGTCAGGTAATAAAGACGAATATGTGTTAGAGATATGTAACAGTATTTTATCAAACGACAGTAAAACCGGATTGTTGGATAAATTAGTACTTGAAGGCGATTTGTACGTTGCCTTTGCTGCACATTACCAACACAAATATGCAGGGTATTCATCCATAATTGCTGTGCCAACTTTTGATATGAGCCAAATGAAATATGTTTCACTATCGGTTGTTGAAAAAATGATTGATAAGGAAATAGAAAAATTGAAAAAAGGATCATTTGATGACTGGCTTATCAACTCGATTAAAGATGAAATGATAAGAGAATATAAGAAACTGTTTGAATCACCTGAAAATATGGGAAGTGAATTGGTTCAACTGTACTCATACGATATCCGGTTGGATGATTTTTATCAATATGAAGAAATGATTCGTTCCATAACCAAAGAACAAATCGTTAAGGTTGCCGGGAAATACTTTACTGATAACCGCCTAACTTATTTGTCTGATATTGGTATCCCCGATAAGGATAAGCTTGAAAAACCAGAATACGAGATTATTGATCCGGAGCCCGGGCATCAGTCGGAATATGCTAAGCATTTTGAAAATATTCCATTTGCCGAGGTAAAAGAGAATTTTGTGGACTTTAAAAACGATATTAAAGAGACAGACCTGGTAGACAAAGTACATTTATTTTATACCGAAAATCCTAAAAATGATGTGTTCTCGATGACTTTGAAATTTGGAGTTGGCACCGGGGAGATTGAAACACTTGATCTTGCCACCAAGTTGATGAACACTGCCGGTGTTATGGCTCAGTTTACACCACAAGAATTAAAACGAGAGTATAGTAAGTTAGGATGTGCTGTTGATTTTTCGGTTTCTGAAAGTTACTTGTATATTGAACTTGAGGGGAATGAAGAGAATTTAGGTAAAGCATGTAACTTGTTGTCGCGAACATTTTTACTTCCACAGTTAGATGAGAAGCAGTTGCAGAGCGTAATTGGGGGAGAACTGGGGTCTCGTCAAAGCGAAAAGGATAATGTAAACATTCAGCAATCGGCCATGCGATATTTCATCATATATGGAGAAAATTCACCCTATGTGAAGAGGAAAAGCAACAACGATTTACAAGCACTTACCATTTCAGATTTGACCGGTGCATTTATTTCAGCCACAAATTATGAGGCCAGTATTCACTATGTTGGTAAATTATCATTTGAAGAACTTAATGAAACGCTGAAAAATAACCTGGCTTTACCGGCTAATCTTAAAGATTCTAATGCTCCTTATATTAGGCCTGTAGCAAAGTCAGAAGACATTATCTATTTCTTAAACAATAAAGATGCCCGACAAAGCGCAGTATATTTGTATGCCGATGGTGAGGCATACGATTTATCAGAAAAGCCTGTTCTAAATGCTTTTAACCAGTATTTTAGTGGTGGATTCAATGGTTTAGTATCGCAGGAGTTAAGAGAAAAACGTTCATTTGCATATAACGCTGGAGCTTATTATAATACACCATCAATGGCCGGAGAAAAAACGTTTTGGTACGGTAGCATAACAACACAGTCGGACAAAACGATCGATGCTTTAACAGAATTTCTGAAATTAGTAGATGAAATGCCCGATAAGCCAGAGCGTATGGAAAATATTAAAAGTTATCTGGTGCAGTCGGCACAGGCATCCCGTCCGGGATTTAGAGAGTTGAGCCAAGCTATTGAATATTGGCGTGTAGTTGGATATGATGATGATCCAAATAAGTTATTGATTCCAAAATATGAATCTCTAACCTACGATAACATTCGCACTTTTTACGAAACAAAATTGGCCGGAAAAGCAATAAAAATTGGTATTGTAGGAAATAAGAAAGATGTCGATCAAAAAGCTCTTAAGAGTATTGGTAAGGTAAACAATTTGAGAAGCAATAAAATATTTAATTATTAATATAGTAGTTTATTGTATATAAAAAAATGGTTGCAATACAATGTACTGCAACCATTTTTTATATAAGAGTATTACGGTTTATCGACTGTTATTGTAAGTTAATATTCGGATTATCTTGAATTTCTTGATAAGGAATGTCATATGTTAAACGGTCATCGTTGTAAGGAATTGAAATATTTAAATCAATATGTCCTTCGCGGGTTATGGTTGCTTTATTTCGTTTCATTGCTAAATAACTTTTACCTTCTCCCCACATTTCAATACGCCATTGTTTGTATATTTCATCTTTAAGATCTTGACCTGAAAGAGCATCAATGTAGGCAATATTTTCTTCAGCTGTTTTGTCTACAATTAACTCTTCAGGGTTATCTGGATCTTCTACCATTGTTGGCCCAATTCTTTCAGCCAATAACACTTTTAATATATTGCGGGCATTTACATCAGAACCTGCAAAAGCTTCTGCCTCAGCTTTTATGAGGTGCATTTCTTCAACTCTCATATACAAATAGTCAGTTGTAACTTCCCTTTGATTCATTATTGCTCGTTCTTCGTGGTAGAATTTATTTAATGGATAATATAGTCCTTCAGCCCACGGATCTAAGAATTGTGATTTACGCTTATCGGCAGCTGGAATGCTAGCATACAGACCTGCATCCATTGTTTTAGCATCCCCTGCTGCTGCATAACTATAGGTAAATAAATCTACTTGTCCCCACCATGAAACTAGGTCGAGTCCTTGATCAAGTGTTAAATTCATTCCCCAAATCCAGTTTGCGCCATCTCCATCGAAATAGCTATAAGCATTTCTAGGGATAGAACCACCGCCAGTAACTTTATCTCTTGGAATAATTGTATAACCAGAATTGATTACATTTTGTGCGGTTGTTGCGGCTTTTTCGTATTCGCCAATTGTGAGGTATGTATAAGCAAGTAAACCGCTTGCTACATCTGTATTTACACCATGAATGCCTTCACGTTGATAACCCTCAAGTAAAGTAACACTTTCTTCAAGATCAGTTCTTATCAATGCCCAAACTTCAGAACCTTTACTGAGAGAAGGGGTCACATCTGCAGTTGAAGTATAAATGGGTAATATTTCTGCATTTGTATCATATTCATTAGCAAATAAATTTGCAAGGTAGAAATATGAATACGCACGCATGGCTTTAGCCTGACCCATTTGCCACTTAGCGTCGCTATCTGTAAGTTCCACATCGTTGCCTCCAAGTCCATCGATAATTGTGTTTGCGGCACGAATGATTCTGTAGTAATAACGCCATGGTTTATAATTGTCAGTATTTCTGAAATCTACAGTAGATGCCAAAGTTGCACCATCCTGATACCAACCATAGTTGTATCCAGCCAAAACCATGTCGCCACAGAACATGTCACTGTAAATATCATATCCTTTCTGACCAAAATCATCATGATCTAAGTCTGTACCACCAGTTCCAGTTTGGTACATGAGAGTATATAAACCTCTGATAGTTCCGTTGAATATTTCAGGGTTTTGATCACTCATCTCAGCCATTCTATCTGTAGAGATAAATTCTGTTGGTTCAGTTTCCAAAAAATCGTCTGAACATGCAGCCAACCCGACAACAATGGCAAGTAAGAAGTATTTTATAATATATCTTTTCATAATCTTCTTTTTTTTCGATTAAAATTTAACATTGATACCTGCAGTAATGCTTGTTAAAGAAACATATTGGTATCTTTCAGAAGATCCAACTTCAGAGGTGTTTGGATAGAACCCTTTACGTTCACTTCCAACCCAAAGGTTGTCTCCCGACACAAATACTTTAAGCCCTTTAATGTTTAACTTGTTTAATGCAGATTTAGTGAAAGTGTACGATAACGAAACATTATTTAACGCTAAATAATCAGTTTTGGTAACAAAGCGGTCAGATGCACGGTTTGATTGATTATAGTTTTGGCCTGTTCCTAAATTTAAGCCACCTGTAATTGCCGGTACATCTGTTACATCTCCTGGCGCTTTCCATGCATTCTGAATATCTTTATGCCAGTTGTTTCCACCCAAATTAACATCCTCCATAAGTGAGGCATAGTTTGCGTCATAACCATATCCGCCTAGACTATAGTTAAATAAAGTAGTTAATGCAAAACCTTTATAGTCGATATCGAAATAAAATGAACCTCTAACGAAAGGAATTGGTGATTTATCGATGTATTTCTCGGTAGCTTCTGAATAATCAGTTGTTGTTTCTTTACCGAGAGTACCTATATTTCCTTCGTTTTGAGCCATGTAATTGGCCATGTCGGTAATGTATTCTTTTGTCCCGTTCACTTCATTGTAGTACCTATTCCACTGAGCAAGACCAGTTTCAGTATCAACCCCAACGTATTCGGTGGTGTATATATCGAATAGAGAATGATCGACAGAACGACCGTAAAGTCCGCTAATATCTATGACTTTCTGTTTTTGTGTTCCTTCGTCAATGTACATTTCAGTAATTTCGTTGTTTTCGAAAGCACCATTGATACTAAAATTGATATTAAAATCATTTGACTTAACAATTTCAGCTTTTAATTCAACTTCAATACCTGTGTTTAGCATTTTACCATCGTTTATCTGCATGATTGCATAGCCATGGCTTGGTGCTACTCTTTTGTCAAATAGAAGGTTGTTCGTACTTTTGTTATAGTAGTCAACAGCACCACTTATTTTGTCAAACAAACCAAATTCAAGCCCAACCTGAAACATATTTGCTTCTTCCCAAGTTAAATCTGGGTTGCCAACATGATCTTCTGTTAGGGCTATTTTATCATTTTGGTTTCCGGCAGAATATAGTGTATATGAATCATAAGATCCAATTCCTCCTTGCTCTCCAATAATTCCGTAGCTGGTTTTTAGTTTTAATTCATCAAGGAAATCCGATGTGCTGTTCATGAAGGATTCTTTAGATAATATCCAAGCTAAACCAACGGATCCAAATGTACCCCATTTTTCATTTATAAATTTCGATGATCCGTCTCTACGTAGGACTCCGTTAAAGAAATATTTTTCATCAAAGTCGTAGGTAAGCTGTCCAAAATAGCTAACAAGCATTAGCTCCTCTGTGAATGATCCTGATGGAGATGAAACAACAGCGTTGTTTAATTCAAGACTCCATGGATCAACAAGCCCGGATTTGAAAGCGCTCATTCTTTTATATTCCATTTTTGCAGCTTCTTGCGCCACAAATGTGTTAATGTGATGTCTTCCAATATCTTTTTGGTATCGCAGCATATTGGTTATGGCAAAATTCAAATAGTCGTTTTTAACTTTATATATGCTTCCGCCTTGTTCCGCTGAACCTCCGTAAAACGCATTGCCTAAGTTGTCGTATGCAGAGTTGAGGTATTCGACACCAAATGTAGAGCTTAAAGTAAAATCCTTTAAAAATGTGGCTTCAAGTTTTGATATTCCGCTAAATTGCTTGCGTGTTGTTCTTACCACATCGTATGTGCTAGAGCCAACAGCATTGGTTAAAGATGCAAAACGACGTGTTCCGTAAGTTGCATCTCCGTAATCAAATACATTTCCACCTATTATTGTGTCCTCTATTTTATTACCTTCAGCATCTCTGGCATATACAGGAAATATTGGTGGCATATTAGCTACAAACCAAAAACCGTTATTTGAATCCTCATCTTGTCCTCCAGCAAAATTTGAAGTAGAGTTCATGAAGTTCATATTCATGCTTCCTTTAAGCCATGTCCTTATTTTGTGATCAACATTCAACCTTCCAGTGAGTCGTTCATAATCTGAATTCAAATAATATCCTTCATCGTTTAAGTAGTTAAATGAAGAATAAAAAGTAGTCAAATCATTACCACCACTAATTTTTAATCCTGCTTCGGTTCTGTTGGCTCCTTGAAATAATTCATCACCCCATTTATCAGGAGTGTATTTTCTATCTATTCCTGAATTGAATTTGCCAGTGCTTGGATCAATTAATTTATCGCCTGTAGCGTTCCACATATTGTAGTAATTATCAAAACCAGGATATCTTGTGTCTTCATAAAAAAGATAGCTGTTTGCATATGCTGCTGGATCTTCTTGTCCTGATAATGTGCCTCTTGTTTTTAACGCAGACCATGCAGTTTCAACGTATTCTTCAGGATTGTTATACACATCATATTCTGGTAGCATTCTGAAGTTAACACCTTGTTTTAGACTTACTTCAATTTCGTTTTTGCCGTCTTTACCTTTTTTGGATGTAATAATTACAACACCATTTGCACCACGAGAACCATAAATCGCAGTGGCAGAGGCATCTTTTAGAACAGTTGTTGATTCGATGTCGGAAGGCGCAATTGAGTTAATGTCACCTTGCAACGGAACTCCATCTATAATATAAAGAGGTTCACGACTACCGTTAATTGAACCAATACCTCTGATTCGGATTTGTGCGGTTGATCCTGGTTGTCCGTTGGAATTTATTACTTGAACCCCTGAAACTTCACCCGAAAGTGCTTGAGAAATATTCGAAACGTTTTTTGATTCGATTTTTTCAGCATTAATTTCCGTTGCGGTTCCGGTGAAAGAGCTTTTTGTCGTTGTTCCATATCCAATAACAACGACTTCATCTACATTCAAACTTGAGGATTCAAGTTCTACATTAATTGTATTTCCAGTAATAAGAACCTCTAATGTAGTCATTCCTACAAACGAAAATACCAGAGTTTCAGCATCGTTGGGCACGTTAATTGTAAAGTTTCCGTCGATATCGGAAACGGTACCAATTGATGTGCCTTTAACTACGATAGATACTCCCGGCAGGGTTGTCCCGTCCTCAGCCGAAGTTACAGTACCTGTAACCGTGCGGGTTTGGGCGTTAACTGCCTGTGATAACACGAACATTACGATCGTGAGTAATAGCGCAATTTTTCTCATAAAATTTAATTTAATGGATTAATAAAAGTCTAAATAATTGTTTCTTTTTTCTCACATTGTTAAAAATAGTTAATATGTTTTGGTTTCGTGTAATCTCGAATCACATTTTTTAATAAATTAATTAGATAAACACACTAATCAAAAAAATGTTAAAATGAAATATAATTGGAGTTTTTTGTTTCGTTAACTTGAAAAATCAAAACACATGACAAAAGTCAGTGTTTACAGAATGTGTGGATAGTTTGGGTGAAGCTTATTATTGCTTCCTGATTTTTAATTTCTGACCGATATCTAAGGATGAAGAGTTACCCATGTTATTTAATTTCTGTATGTCGGAGGCCGAGATGCCCGGGAATTTTTGGGCAATTTCCCATAAATTATCACCCCGACGTACCGTGTAGTACTCGTATGAAGGGTCTATGGGGGGTGTAGTTTGTGTTTTAACAGTAGTGCTTACAGCTTTGCCAATGGTTGCTTGTTTTTCTTTAAAGCTCATATTGTTAATCTGGTTGTAATGCTTTTCTTTCCCTTCGGGAACATACAGTACCAGTTTTTGACCAACA
>JAQICD010000272.1 GCA_027858715.1 Prolixibacteraceae bacterium | reverse complement strand
ATATTTCATTTCCAAATCCGAATACTTTTGCTGTAACTCTTTTAGCTCGGTTATGTAATCTTTGTTTGTGTTTTGCATGTCAATTGTTCTTTTTTATTCTACGTTGATTGACATCTAATTTACTTAAAACAAAAACAATAAGCTACATTTTTTATTCTTTTGTTCCCGACTTCCCAAGTTTACCAAATCTTATTTACACCTCAACATTTTACAACAGCGAAGATCAGGAAATCGATTACGTGTATCAGCAGGGTTTTTACCCGATGATGTTGTATAGGATAAATTTTTAGCTTCAGGTTTTTTAGTCAAAAAATAAATAATATATTTGCACCGCCTTAACAGGAAAAGGTGCCATAGCTCAGTTGGTAGAGCAACGGACTGAAAATCCGTGTGTCCCTGGTTCAATTCCAGGTGGCACCACAAAAAGGGAGAAAGCAATAATTGTTTTCTCCCTTTTTATGTGTGGATAAATGGTTTTTACCGATTATTTCGCTCGTTCACCTAAAAAAAGATGTTGCATGTTCATCTTGTTATTATTTTAGCTGTAAAATAATATTTTGACAGATATGGATGCAAAAAGTAAAGCTATTATAGCGCACATTACCATCATTGGTTGGATCGTTGCTTTAATATTAAACACTGATTCTCGTGATAAATATTCTTCGTTTTATATCAGGCAAACTTTGGGTTTATATATAATTTGGTTTGCACTTAGATTGATTCCAGTTATCGGATGGATTTTAAGTATAGCTGTTTTCGCTTTCTGGTTGCTAAGTTTAATATACTCTACACAAGGTGAAGAAAAGATTATTCCATTCGGTGAATATTTCCAGGAATGGTTCAGAGCATTTTAGCCAACTAAAAGTGTTTCTTAATATCAGTTGTTGGCCATTGATTATCTTTTGGCTGAAAAAAATGTACACTTACTAATTAGTTTTTGGCATTTATTTATTCTTATATTTATAGTCATAACGAAATGACTTTATTTAAACACTGATATTTATTTTTAATCATTTATCCATAATTTTTTAAAAAAATCAATTATGAATACTACCTTAATAATTATTTTGGCTGTAGTTGCCCTTGTTTTCCTGATTTTTATTGGAATGTACAACAACCTTATTCGTAAGCGCAACGAGGTTGATAACGCCTTTGGGGGCATGGATGTTCAACTGAAAAAACGCTACGATCTTATCCCAAATATTGTAGCAACAGTTAAGCAATATGCTACGCACGAAAAAGAGTTACTGACCAAGGTAACCGAAATGCGCGCCAAAGCAACCAGCGGCAACCTGAGTTCCGATGAGAAAGTAGACCTCGACAACCAAATTTCGGCCGGCATGAAAAGCATTATGGTAGCTGTGGAAAACTACCCCGACCTGAAGGCCAGTGAAAACTTCCTGAACCTGCAACGTACACTCAACGAGGTAGAATCGCAAATATCGGCAGCACGTCGAACCTATAATGCGGTAATTACCGATTACAACAACGCCATTCAAACATTCCCAAGCAACATTATGGCCGGAATGATGAGCCTGCAACGCAAAGAGGTATTCGTAATTCCCGAAACCGAAAGGCAAAATGTTGATGTGAAGAATTTGTTTAACTAGGTGCTGGATGCTGGTCACTGGTCATCAGTAACAGCCATTAGCCATCAGCCAAAAGCCAACATATACCATCATGATTAAAAAAGAAGAACTCCAAAGTTTGTTCGAAAACGAACTGAAAGATAAGCTTGCCGGATTGGAAGGTTTGCGAAAAAGTGTTGCCCGACGAATTCTTGGCGGCATTGCCCTTATAGCTTTACCAATTATTATTGGAATAGCCGTTTTTGTGTATATCGACTCAAACATCAACATGTCGATGGATGGGCTGGCAAAAGTTCTGCCTTTTATTATTATTGCATTCATAATTACCGGCATAGTACTTCTTATTCTCAATATAAAAAAGAAGAAAGAATACCGACGCAGGTACAAAATCGAAGTGGTATGCGAAGTGGTGAAAGCCATTGACTCTGAGTGGAGTTATGCGCCCGACGACCGTATTACGCAAAGTGAATACTACAGCAGTGACCTGTTCAGGAAAAACTTCGACCGTTATAAAGGCGACGACCTGATTTCAGGCAGTATTGAAAAAACCGATTTCCGCTGTTCAGAGCTTCATGCCGAATACAAGGAAGTTACACACGACAAAGACGGCAAACGGCAAGAACACTGGGTGACTATTTTTAAAGGATTGTTTTTTCACGCCGATTTCAACAAAAATATCCTGGCCAAAACCTACGTTGAGCCCGATACGGCCGAGCGCCTTCTGGGTAAGTTTGGACAAAAGTTCCAAATGAGCTCAAAAGGTAAATTGGTAAAGCTTGAGAACATCGAATTCGAGAAAACATTTGCGGTTTATTCAACCGATCAAACCGAAGCGCGCTATATACTTACCCCGGCTATAATGGAAGCACTGGTGAATATTTACAAAATGTATAAGCGCCGAATGTATTTGTCGTTCATTGGTTCGCGCGTGTATGTGGCGATGAGCTTCAAAAAGGATTTATTTGAACCCAAAATTTTCACCTCGGGCGTGAAATATTCAGATGTTGAATTTATGTTCAACCTGTTTATGATGAATGCCACAATTATTCACGAACTGAATTTGAACACACGTATTTGGACGAAAGAATAAATAATTAACCACTGAGAGAACAGAGAAAACCTTGGAGAGGCACAGAGAAAAATCTCTGTGTTCTCTGCGCAGTCTTAGTGTTTTTGCGGTTATTAATAAGTACCCTCTAATAATTAAAACACATGAAAATCTCATCTTTTTTGTTAATCGCTTTAACAAGCACCAGCTTGATATGCGCTAACGCCACCTAAGAGCTGAAAAAACTGAACATCGAACCCCGGTTTTGTTTACGAGATATCTGAAACTGATTTGGAAGTTTTTTCTTCGAACCACCTTTTCTTGCTTAACGGCGACAACATCAGCATGTTTAGCACAGCCTATCAGCTTTTTACATCGCCTGAGTTTGTGAAAACAATCCGCCCCGACTTTAAAATCAACAATAAAGACGATGCGGCAGTTTTTCAGGATTTACTCTCCCTTCCGAGGCTGTATTTCGAGCGATGAACTTTCCATTGGAGAACACACCCTGGATATTTACCTAATGCGCTCGGGTATGGATACAGAAACAGTTCTGGATAAAGTATCCATTTTCAAGTCGGTTAGCTTTGCCGATGTTGAGTTTATGCATTCGTTGTTTACGTTTATCGAAACCATAATTACCGAGATGAATTTAAATACCCGCATCTGGACGAAAGAATAAATGATTTAAATACAGACAAGCAGTGATAACCCCGGAGAAAACAGAGATTCTTTCTTTGTTTTCTCTGGGGTTGAAAAGCTGTCACCTAAGTTGTTGGTGTTGAATGCCTCGCAGTCAAGTCTATTGTCTTGTGTCTTTTATCTAACAATCTATTAGAATTAATTGCTCTGAATAATATCGAAAACCGTACTTAAATCGGGTGTTAGAATTATTTCGGTTCGCCGGTTTTTACGACGGGCTTCAGGTGTGTTTGCATCGTCGAGTGGCACATATTCGCTGCGGCCTGCGGCGGTTATTCTGGCCGGGTCAATTTCAGCATTGTTCAAAATGATTTTGGTAACAGCCGTAGCCCGCATCACACTCAAATCCCAGTTGTCTTTTAATGTGCCGGTACCGTTAAACGGAACATTGTCGGTATGGCCTTCAACCATAATGTTGATTTCCGGATTAGCCGCCAGTACTCCACTCAGGCTTTCAATAGCTTTTTGCCCATCAGAACCCAGGTTATAGCTTCCTGTGCGGAACAACAGGTTTTCTTCGAGCGAAACATAAACCTTCCCGTTTTTTTCGTAAACCGATAGACCCTGGTCGTAAAATCCACGGAGGGCCAGGTTGAGCTTCTCTTTTAGTTCATTAACCGCTTTCTTTTGGTTGTCGAGGGCTTCCTGCAGTTCCATCATGCGGGCTTGTTGCTGTGCCATTGCTTCTTCTGCATCGGCTATTTTTTGCTGTTGAGCTTCAAGTGCATTTTGGGCACGGGCAAGTTCTTCTTCTCGTTTTTTCAGCTCCTCTTCGGCGCGATATACACGGTCTTCGCGTTCCTGGAGGTTTTCCTGCATAGTTTGTAACTCGTTGAGCAGCTTCGATATTTCTTCAGAGCTGCCTTCTTTTAGCATATTGATTTGTCGCTCAAGGTCTTTTTGGTTGCGTTCGAGGCTCTCTTTTGAATAAATAAGTTCGTCGCGTTCGTCCTTCAGATTTTCAACCTGTTTTTCTAACTCTAAATATCTTTTTTGTAAAGTTACAAGTTGTCCGTCGAGCTCGTTGTTGTCAACGGTTAATTCACGGTTTTCGTCTTTCAACAACTGGTTCTCGTCCTGCAATCGGTCGGCCTTTTTCTTGGTGTCGGTTAACTGATTGAGTGGCACACAGGCAAACATGCTCAGTAACGACACGCCAATAATAATGTATTTTAATCCTTTCATAATGCTCCGTTTTATTTCTCTAATAACTCACAAAAATAGAGAATTATTGAGTTCGGCCTTTATATTTCTGCTGAAATAAGTGTATTATTGTATATTTGCGATTCTATTTTTGAAGATAACTATGACAGGCAACCCTTTTTATTTACTGTACGAGATTAACGCCCCATCCGATTTACGTAAGCTGCCTAAAGAGAAACTTGAAAAGGTATGCGAGCAATTGCGTTGTTTCCTTATAGATACACTCTCAGAAACACCCGGGCATTTTGGCGCTAGTTTGGGGGTTGTGGAATTAACAGTGGCCTTACATTATGTGTTTAATACACCTGTCGATAAGCTGGTGTGGGATGTGGGACATCAGGCTTACGGGCATAAAATATTAACAGGCAGGCGTGATCAATTTAGTACTTTGCGTCAGTATAAAGGACTTAGTGGATTTCCAACACCAAAGGAAAGCGAATACGATGTATTTGGCGTAGGTCATTCATCAACTTCTATCTCGGCAGCATTGGGAATGGCTATGGCCAACCAGTTAAATAACGATCCATCGAATGTGGTTGCTGTTATTGGCGACGGAGCTTTGTCGGGCGGTATGGCCTTTGAAGCTCTAAATAATGCCAGCGAAAAAAATCCGAACCTGTTAATTATTCTCAACGATAATAACATGTCGATTGACCCCAATGTGGGCGGTCTTAACAATTATCTGATAAAAATTTCGGCCTCCGAAACGTATAATAGATTGAGGAATAAGGTTTGGGATTTTCTGGGTTTGTTCAAATGGTTTGGCCGGAAAACACGAAGGTTGGTTTCGAAGGTTGGTGACTCTACAAAATCATTCATTTTTAAAGATAGTAACCTTTTCGAGGCGCTTAATATACGGTATTTTGGTCCGGTTGATGGTCATGATGTAGAACAACTGGTAAAGTTGCTCGAACAGTTGAAAAAGATTCAGGGCCCTAAAATTTTGCACATTATCACTAAAAAGGGCAAGGGTTTTCATCCGGCCGAAACCAATCAAACCTTATTTCATGCTCCTGGAAAATTTGATAAAACCACCGGCAAACAGGTTGTTTCAACCAATGGCGACGAACCACCACTATACCAGAAAGTGTTTGGCGAAACGTTGCTTGAACTGGCACGTGCTAACGATAAAATAGTAGGTATTACACCGGCAATGTTGTCGGGTAGCTCAATGAGTATTATGAACAAAGAGATGCCTCATCGCGTATTCGATGTTGGTATTTCGGAGCAGCATGCGGTTACTTTTGCCGCCGGACTTGCACAATCGGGCATGATTCCTTTTTGTAATATTTATTCATCGTTTTCGCAACGAGCATACGACCAGATTATTCACGATGTTGCACTTCAGGGATTGAATGTGGTTTTATGCCTCGACCGGGGCGGTTTAGTTGGCGCCGATGGTGCTACACATCATGGTGCTTACGATTTGGCTTTTCTGAATTGCATCCCAAACATTACCATCGCATCACCAATGAACGAGCAGGAATTCCGGAACTTACTTTATACTGCACAGCAAAATCCCCTCGGCCCATTTGTTATTCGTTACCCGCGTGGCAGAGGAACTGTGAAAGATTGGCGGACTACAATGGAGCGTATGGAAAGCGCTACAGGTCGTACTATTTGTGAAGGCTCCGATGTAGCTGTATTGTCGATTGGGCATGTTGGTAACTTTGTTCAGCAGGCCATACAAATATCCGGCAAAGCCGGGCAGGTTGCCCATTACGATATGCGATTTCTGAAGCCGCTCGATTTGAGTTTACTATTTGATGTTTTCAGTAAATTTAAGAAGATAATAACGGTTGAAGATGGTACTACAACCGGAGGACTGGGAACTTCGGTGCTCGATTTTTTAAATCGGAACAATTATTCGGCTAAGGTTGTGGTTATGGGCATACCCGATTATTTCGTTGAACACGGAAAGCCCGAGGAGCTTTACCACGAGTGTGGATACGATGCTGAAGGTATTGCCGGAGCTATCAACAAGCTAATGTCAGAAACTTCGAAATAGGTGTTTGTACATCTTCTTTCAGCATTTGGTGTTTTCGCATCTTTCTTTTTATAATTTTATACGAACTTTTACGTTGAAATAGAGAACTTAAAATACAAAATCTTGGACATTTATTTCAAAAAGAGACGGTGGAAACGTTTTATTTTTCTTGCAGCAGTGCTGATAGGATTTGGTTCGTTGCTATATACCAACATGTTGGTTAAGGAAACTTCGAACGAAGAACGTGAAAAAGCCGAGCGTTGGGCCGAAGCCACAAAAATTATGGCATCCAAGCCAAATGAAGAGCTTGACAACGATGTTGCCAATTTTTTGATCAATGTGATTTCTTCAAATTCAACCATCCCGATTATCGTTGTTGATGAAGCCGGGAATGTTATTGAGAAAAGTAACATACAGTTCAATCCAAAAAATAAAGATAAGGTGCTTGCTAAAGAATATGAGAAAATGAAAGCTCGGCAACTACCAATTGTGATCCCCCTTGGTGATGACGAGAATCAATATCTGTATTACAAAGAATCGTCGTTATTGGTTAAGCTAAAGTATTATCCCATCTTTCAGCTGGCTGTAATAGTTATTTTTATTGTTGTTGCTTATGTCGCTTTCAGCACAGCACGCAAAACCGAGCAAAACCTGGTTTGGATAGGTATGGCAAAGGAAACTGCACATCAGCTCGGAACACCAATTTCTTCCCTCATGGCGTGGATTGAATTGCTGAAAGATGAAAATGTTTCGCCTTCGATTATCGAAGAGCTGGATAAAGATATGAGCCGCCTCGAAAAAATCACAGAACGGTTCTCTAAAGTAGGCTCTGTGCCCGAATTATATCCCGAAAATCTTTACCAGCAGCTACAAAATAGCCTCAATTATCTGCAAACACGTGTCTCGAAAAAAATTACTTTTCAAACCAACTACGATTCTGAAAAAGAGCTTTGCTTACCCCTTTCAGCATCGCTTTTTAGCTGGGTTATCGAGAACCTTGTTCGCAACTCGGTAGATGCTATAGGCGATAAAAAGGGAGCTATTGAACTGAATGTTACCGAAAAAGAAAACGAAGTGTATATTGACCTGACCGACAACGGGAAGGGTATCCCAAAGTCAAGCCAGAAATCAATTTTCCAACCCGGAGTTACCTCTAAAAAGAGGGGATGGGGCTTAGGTTTGTCACTGTCGAAACGTATTATCGAAATTTACCATAAGGGAAAACTCTTTCTGAAAAGCTCGGAGCCTTATACGCAAACTACCTTTAGAATTATTCTGAAAAAGAAACCATTTAAATAATAGGGAGCTGATGAGGATATTAAAATACATTGATGCCAAAACGCTAAGTCGTATCAATATTTCGGCTTTAATAATAACAGCAATATGCGAGGTTTTTGTGCTCTATACTTTTTTCACCAAAGGCCTGTCACCTGATATCGAACCATGGAAATACAAAGTAATAATTGCCGGGGTCGTACTTGTATCGCTGCTGTTTCTAATGTCGCTTATATTTATGGTGCTTTTTATTGTTTATCGCAAATCAAAATAATATCAGTTGCAAATTAGATTTTTTTTATTTACTTGTCGCTATTTTCCGGTAATCCTGAGTTATTAAGATTCATATTTATCTATGAAATCTAATGCACGTTTCATGTTTTAGCCGGATACAAATTTGTGTGACATTAAAAAAAGCCGTAAATATTTAAAGGTTTGGGTTTTTTTTATAATTTTGCAGCACTTTTTGAGGATGAGAAAGGTATTTAAAAACGAATGCTTTAACATCATCAGAAAATCATAACGGGATGAAACATCTCATGAAATATGAAATACCCTTTAAAGGGCTAAAGGAAGGAAGACATGGGTTTGACTTCCAAATAGACAACAAGTTCTTTGAGCAGTTCGAAAACAGTGAAGTACAAGTGGGCCAGGTTGATGCCATAGTTACCTTAACAAAGCAATCGACCATGCTTATACTTGATATGACTGTTAGAGGAAATGTAGAATTGATGTGCGACAGATGTTTGGATAATTATATGCAGAGCATCGAAAATGAAAGCCGTCTCATTGTAAAATTTGGTGTTGAAACCGAAGAATTGAGCGATGAGATTGTGGTTCTCGAACAAGACGATCATCAGCTAAATGTTGCACAATACCTCTACGAACTGGTAATTTTGGGATTACCCATTAAACATGTACACCCTGAGAATGAGAAAGGTGAAAGTGCATGCGATCCTGAAATGGTAAAGAAATTGAATATGTACCTTCTCGATGATGAAGTTGATAATAAAGTAGATAATGAACCGGAAATCGACGAAAGGTGGAGTGAATTAAAGAAATTATTAGATAACAAGTAAAGTTAGGAAAAATGGCACATCCAAAGCACAAAACATCGAAAGCTAGAAGAGATAAGCGCAGGACTCATTATAAAGCAACCCCTGCAACACTTGCAAGTTGCTCAAATTGCGGCGCAACTGTCAAATATCATACGGTTTGTTCCGAATGTGGATATTACAGAGGTAAACTGGCTATCGAAAAAGACGTTACGGCTTAATTCCGTAAAACAGTATTTAATACCATAAAAGAATCTTGCTAGCAGCAGGATTTTTTTTTGATATAAAGTCCTGTTTCCCGCACTTATTTAGTTAGTCGAATCAATAAGATAATCGATGTTAAGGTTTTCGCCGGTTGTTGTAAGCAGCAATTCTTCCCACGATAAAGCATTTCCGTATTTCATGAATTCGCATAGCGATTGCATATTTTTGTCGGGAAAGTAATGCTCGAGCTGTGCTGCGATGCCTGATGCATATAAATATGTAGCGTTAACCCCGCTTGCATAAATCAGGTGTCTGCTTGTAACCCACTCGGGTATATCTTTGTCTTTGTTGTACCGGAACAGCATGTATTCTTCGGTTAAATCCCACCAAAGTTTGTTGAAGTCCTGTTCCGGATTTTCAAAAGCTTTTTTCTCGAACATGGTATTGCGAGCCAAAAATCTCAGCATATAAAGTTGGTATGGATTTTTTAATTCCGGATAATATTCTGTTATATGGTTGTCTGGTAATCCGGCCATTGAGCGCAATGTTGGTGAATTGTGCAGCTTGTTTGTAAAATAACCCGCAATAGCCTCAGTGGAAATAATATTGGGTTCTCTCAACAAGTACGGAATACTATTATCAACATATTTGAAGTGAACTAAATGTCCCAGTTCGTGTAATAAAATATACAAGCCTTGCGTGTTGGGTTTTACGTTTGCATAAATACGGTAATCATGTTTATCGGCATCGGCACAAAAGAAAAAGGCCTGGTTGATTTTTTCTTTTTCGTACCAAATATCCGACTGCCTGTCAAGGTTGCCTGGTTCGAAATTTCCAATTGCAAAATATTGCTCAACAATGTCGATAAGCGAATCTTTTTCGTATTCCTTTTGCCAGCTTTCAGGTATTAAAAAACGATTAATAGCTCTACTGTAATGGGCTGGTGAAATTTCGCCAGGTGTAATGTTATACCATGTGCAAATATCTTGCTCGGTTAGCTTGATTAATTGTTTGTAGTCGTTCCCGGTTTTCACTTTTATCATTTGAACATAGTCTTCAACCGCTAAATAGTCAATTTGATTGCGGTTGAGCACCATCTCGTAGTAGTTGTTGAATCCGAATTGCCCGGCATACTTGTTTAGAGCAACAAGCAACGAGCGAAAATCTTCGGTTAATACAGCGAAATGCTCAATCCATTTGTTTCTTATGTTATGAGCGTCAGTTTGTCTGAGGGAGTCGATAATGCCTTGTTCGTTTCTTTTCAGATTGTAAAACCTGTCTAGAATCCTTGTCTGCAACTGTTTTGCTTCTTCATTTTCGCTGTTAACATCCAGGTAATGCATAAACAGAACTTCAAGTTGTTTTCTCAACAGAGGGTCTTCAATGAGGTCTGCCTCGCGTAATTTTTTAAGCATTTCAAAATCCGAACTATTGTCATAAACATTATTCAGCAACGTTTGATAATATTCAGGCGATTCTCCCATGTTTCGATACAATGAATCTGCTTTTTTCGATTCTTTCAGAAGATCTGAAAAAGAACCTTTACCTGAATATGCAACCCAGGCGGCTTCGTTATATTTGCGTTCGATTGGTTTAATCTTTTCAACATGCCGATCGATAAAATGATCCAGCATTTTTTCACTTTGGGTTACTTTATTACAACCGGCACAAATAAGCATCAGGCTTATAATTAGTACGAAATATTTAAATTTTGGCTGCATACTATTTTTTTAATATTCAGTGATGTTGTTTTTGGTCAAAACAGGAATTTGCAGAGCAACATTATATTGACCGTTAGAAATACCCGATGTGAATTTATGGCGTTTTCTGTAGATTAGTTCCAGTCGTTTCTGTGTATTCTCGAGTCCAATTCCCCCTGTTTTAGATTTTGCAGGTGCTTTTTCGGGAATGCTGTTCTCCGATTCAAAATTCAAATATTTTTCGTTAATCGAAAGTTTAATCTTTATAAAAGGATTTTCAACATCGTTTCGGCAACCGTGCTTAAAGGCGTTTTCTACAAAAGTGAATAACAAAAGCGGAGGAAAGAGTATATCTTCGGGCACATCATCGGGGAAAATCACTTCAAGTTTTAAGCGTTTATCATAGCGTATTTTTTCGAGTTCTATATAATTTTCAATTAGCTTTAATTCATCATGCAGAGGATAATACTCTTTGTTGCACTCGTAAAGCATCACACGGTAAATTTCAGAAAGTTTGAGAATATAACCGGGTGTGTCGGCATGTTTTATTACCGACATGGCATACAGGTTGTTAAGTGTGTTGAACAGAAAGTGAGGATGTAGCTTAATCTTCATTAGTTGAATTTCGGCAAGCAATTGTTTGTTCTTAATGTTTAGCCTTTGTTGTTCCGATTTCACCCAATAGGTGAAAAATGTACGAATGGAAAGAATAAAGAATGGCGTCCATATCAGGATGAGGTTTTGTGGTATGGTTTTCCAGTTAAACCAAGGTGTAGGTTCAAATACTCGCGGGTAAAACAGGTTGAAAAATATAAGGTGATGCAGTACCGGTACCAACATAGCGCAAAAGGCACTTAACAAAATAAGCAACAGTGAGAATTTTCCAATTTGTCGTGTGTGAAACATATAATGGATACTGAAATAATTCATGCTGTAACTGAATAGCATCATTGCAGGAAGCACAGATAGCATATACAAAAAATTAAATGCAAACGGCCAACTTCCATTCAAACTTACGATTACAGTAAGCATAATGAGTACAGAAATCCACAGTGAAAAATTAAAAATGAGCTCGTTTCCTTTGATATTATCAATTTTTACTAGTTTCTTACTTGTTGGCATATTTTTCGTACTTTTAATAAGCATAGATAGATTAAGAAATGTTACAAACTGAATTTTACTTGTTTTAATATTGGTGAAATTATTATTATTTTAGGAAACATAAAAGAGAAAAAATAATCTTACAGTTTACGCTAATAAATTAATACTGCTAATATATGAAAAATACATTTATAATATTGATTTTGATGATGGTTGCATCTTTCGGTTATGCCCGTTCGGTTTACGAAGTGAAAGGCAATGATGTAATTATTAACCTTGATGGCTTTGGTGTAAAGTCGAATTTACTAAAAATTGAACTGTGGAACGAAAACACAGTGCGGGTTGTCAGTACAATGAACGATAAGTTCCAGGAATATCCTGAAATAATAGGGAAGCGAAGCACTGAAGATGTGAAATTTAAGGTGGCTTACGCTCAAACCGATATCGAAATTACCACTTCCAGGTTATTTATTAGCATTGAAGAAAAGGGGATGGTACGTTTGTTTTGTCGCGATGGCCGTAAAATGATGGTTGAATCGGACAGATCCTTCTCGCCCGTTGATGGCGAAGATAACAAATTCGCTGTTGCGCAGCGTTTCTTTTTGAACCGACGCGAGTATATTTATGGTTTCGGGCAAGACAACGAGAAAATGCGTTTCGATTTACGCGACGGTTCTTTTAAATTTGTTCAGGATGATGTTTCAGTTGCAATGCCTGTAATGATTTCGGAGAAAGGCTATGCTTTTATTTGGGATAATTATTCGAAAACCCAGTTAAACGATACTCCGGCTGCCTTTTCTTTGTCGTCGGAATACGAAACTGAAATAAGTTACTTTTTTATTATTGGTCCCGAGTGGAATACACTTATCGATCAGGTGCAAAGTATCAGTGGCCGGGCTACCTTACTACCTTACGAAGCATACCGCCTGCCTTTGTCGAACGCCGACGGCAACAGCGGTAAAACCGTTGAAATGCTGAAAGCTAAAAATATCCAGGTTGAGCAGGATGTTTTCAATTACGATTTTCTGGATAAAGAAAAGGCTATTTATAAACAGTCGGCCGGTAACAAAGAATATCAAAATGTGGCTGCTTTTCTCGAACTACGGGATGCTTATCGTCAGTCAATCGATAACAACAGTGAAAAGCGCCAGGCAATTGCAACGCACATTAATTTTCCGGGTATTCAGCAATACAACACCGTTTCGGTTGCAGGTGATGTTGCCGGAAGCTGGGATGCGTTAAGGAGCCAGGTTGCTGCAGGCATTACAGCCTCGTTTAGCGGGCAAACGCACTGGGCTACCAATATTGGCGGAGTATCTGCTCCGTCGGCTAATGCTGCCGAATTGTTTACCCGCTGGTGTCAGTTTGCTGCTTTTACACCGGTTATGCAGGTGGTGCCGTTCGATAAAGGGGGTTACAATATTGAAGAAAACGGCGAACACTTTAATTCAATTGTTGACGCATTGGCACTTAGGCTAAAGTTAATGCCCTATATATACTCCGCTGCCGCGAATGCCGTTTTAAACCACGATATAATCATGCGTTCGCTATTGTTCGATTACCAGGATCAGCAAGATTTGAAGATCATCAGCAACCAATATTTGCTGGGAGCCTCGCTTATGGTTTGCCCGGTAACCGTTAGCGGAGCAAATGAGGTTAAAGTAACCTTACCCAAAGGAAATGGCTGGTACAACTTTTTCACCGGTAAAAAGCAAGCAGGAGGAAAGGGGCTTAACATAAAACCAACAATTAGTAAAATTCCTCTTTTTGTAAAAGAGGGCGCAATCATACCAATGGCTATTGAAGATGAAGAGAATACTTTTGAGATAAGGATTTACGGCGGTGCCGATGGTTCGTTTGTTTTTTATGCCGATGAGAAAGATGGAAACGGCTATCAAAACGGTAGCTACTCGACCATTTCTTTCGATTACAGCGAAAAGCGAAAAACGCTAAGTATTGGGTCGGCAAGTGGCGACTTTCCCGGGATACCCGAAAAATATACTTTCAGAATTGTTATTGTTGACGAGCAAAATGGTATTGGCAGCGCCCAATCGGCGAAATACGAAGAAGTTAATTACGAAGGTAAGCGAGTCAGGGTGAAGTTTTAAGCCGAGACTTCAACTTTAAGTCCGGCTTTTTGGCGGACTTGCTCAGCTATTTTATCAAGTGTTGATAACGGTATTTTTACAAGATTTTTAGCCGGGGTATCGCGTGCAATGGTATATATCATCACTCGCTCCGGTTTTATTTTTTCCAGCAGTTTAATCCAGGCTTCAACTTCGGGTTTGGTTGTATTATCGAAATTTTGGCCTTTAAAGCTTCCTTTTAAAAACATGGTCTGAATAATTAACTGCCCACCAAAAGCACACAGTTGTTCAACTAGCTTTTCAATATTGAATTTTCCCACCGGCTGATCCATAATCTCTATGGTTTCGGTAAAAGCTGAATCAAGCTTCAGTATATTATCCTCAATTTTTTTGAGTGCTTCAACCACCGGTTTTTTAAACAGCATGGTTGTGTTTGAAAGAACGGCAATGCGTGCATTAGGCGCTATTGAATTGCGCAGTTTAATGGTGTCGTCGATAATGCCGGCAAACCCAGGGTGAAGCGTTGGTTCGCCATTTCCGGCAAAAGTGATAACATCGGGTAGGTTGTTATGTGCAAGCATTTGATTTAGCTTTTGCTCAAGTGCAAGCTTTACGGTTTGCCGCGAAGGGAGTTTTGCTTTAACCTTTTTGGGATCGGGATTCCAGCCACATTCACAGTAAATACAGTCGAACGAGCATAACTTACTTGTTGTTGGCAAAAGATTGATGCCCAGTGATACGCCCAGACGGCGGCTTTGTACCGGGCCAAAAATTATTTCGTCGAAAAGAAAAGTGGCCATTGTAAAAATTTTTCGCAAAGATAAGAAAAACGCCGGCTTCCGGCAGGCACTTACTGGTGCGTTTTGCGGGAGTCTTTAACCAGTTCGTTAATTTCCGACAATTCGGCAGGGGTAAGGTCGCGCCATTTTCCAACAGGTACGTCCAGCTTGATATTGATAATCCGGATTCTCTTAAGCCTAATCACATCGTATCCGAGGCACTCGCACATGCGCCGTATTTGGCGGTTTAGCCCCTGGGTTAAAATAATTCGGAATACATTTTTCCCGATTTGTTCAACATGGCATTTCCGGGTAACCACTCCGAGTATAGGAACTCCATTACGCATTTTTTTCAGAAAATCGTTTGTTGTGGGTTGCTTTACAGTAACTATGTATTCTTTTTCATGATTATTACGGGCTCTTAAAATTTTATTTACGATATCGCCATCACTGGTTAGTAAAATCAAGCCTTCGCTTGGTTTGTCCAGCCGGCCGATTGGGAATATACGTTCAGGATGGTTGATAAAGTCAATAATATTATTTTTTTCCCTTTTTGTATCTGTGGTGCAAACAATTCCTTTTGGCTTGTTAAAAGCTATGTAAACGGGCTTTTTATTCGAGTCGGTTATCAATCGGTTGTTTACTCTTATTTTGTCTCCTTTATTAACCTTAGTGCCTTTTTCAACGATTTCTCCATTGAGGGTTATTTTTTTTTCATCGATAAGTTTATCGGCAGCTCTTCGCGAGCAAAAGCCTATTTCGCTTAAATATTTATTGATTCTTGTCAAAGTAAAGTGAATTATTTCTGTTCAAATTTTACAAGGCCACTATAGAAGTCGAAAAATTCTACTTGATATTCAAGATTAGAAAAGGTTATTGGAAAGGTTTGAAAAAAGCGAACCTTTTCGTCGTTTAGGACAGCTGGTTTCCATTCTCCTTCGAGGTTTCTGAACGCATTAATTACGATTTCATTTATTTGTGGTGTAATACCTTCACGTACAATTTGATTTTTAATGCTATCAGTAAAAAAGAAGTGTTTATCATTAATTGTTTTTTTAACACGAAGGCTGTTTGCATCAGATATAGAGCCGTTTGGTCCGAAATAATAAGTTGTATCGGTTTGTCCTGAAACCCATAAAACACTACTGATTAGAATGATGGTTGTTATAATTTGTCTCATAATCAATACAAAAGTAAAAATTTTCCTGATAAATACTTTATTACTTAAAACAGAAAAAACTGTTGAATGTTTTTTGGTAATAACTGTAAGCATGTGTTTTTAAGTCAATTTTTTTATATCTTTAAGAAAAAGAGAGATAAAATGCATATTAAAACATCGAATCAGGAAAAATTGGTTTTGGGTATTGGCGATTATACTTGTAACTGGGGCGTGCATATTTGTGGTTTGTACGCTAGCGATAAGGAAAGAGATGAAATTATTTTTGGTTATCTCAAACAAGGTTACGTTGACGGCGACAGGGCTTTATATTGTCCTGTTGAACGGACTGTTGAAGAATTTCGTCACGA
>JAQICD010000248.1 GCA_027858715.1 Prolixibacteraceae bacterium | reverse complement strand
TTCACAGCCGAAGGCGATGATCTTAATGGCTCTGTTGGCATTAACGAATACGGACTTTGGGGTGGCCTTATCATTTTGGGAAGCGCGTCAATTAACACCCCGAACGGAGAGGCACATATCGAAGGAATCCCCGTTTCGGAACCACGTGGCATTTTTGGCGGCAACAATGACGAAGATAACTCGGGCATCCTTAGCTACGTGTCGATACGACATGGCGGAACCGATCTGGGGCAAGATAACGAAATCAACGGCCTTACACTTGGTGGTGTTGGCTCGGGTACTACTATCAACAACGTTGAAGTGATTGCCAATGCCGATGATGGAATTGAAATTTTTGGCGGAACGGTAAACCTTGGAAATATTGTTGTTGCCAATTGTGCCGATGACGCTATAGATATTGACCTCGGCTACCGTGGCAACGGACAATTTTGGTGCTTACTGCAAAATAGTAATTATGGCGATAAGCTAATTGAGATTGACGGAGGCGAAGAAATTAAAACCGCACGTCCTTACACGCAACCTGCTATTTTCAATGTAACCGGTGTGGGACGCGGTATCGAATATTCAAACCAGCTCATATCGTTCAACGACAATGCCGGCGGTATCATTGCAAATTCAATTTTCATCAACCAAAAAGAAGGTATGAAAATCGAGTACAGCTCGGTGCGAAACAATAGTTTCACACAATGGGAAGATGATATACTTCAGGTGAAAAATTGTATTTTCTACAATATAAATGGAAATAGTACTGAAAATTTCTTTTCAATATATGCTTTGAATAACGAAGATGTTATTGATGAACAGTTATTAATGGACGATTATTTTACCGATGCTGAAAACCGCTTTGTAAACCCCGGTTTTGAGCAAGATGAAACAAGCATCTCTCTGATATCTGATAACGCAGAACTGTTCACCAATTATGCACCACTCCCTGGCAACGATTTTTTTGAGACTGCAAATTACATCGGGGCTTTCGACAATTACAACTGGGTTGGCGAATGGACACTTACTTATCGTTCGGGATTGATTTGGTAGGATTTAATGTTTGCTGAATTTTTTTCAGTGCCTTAATCATGCCTTTTTCAATTGTTGGGTAATCTTTTATTTCTTTCTCGATATAAATAAACATAACGGCCAGCGAGTGGTTTTGTTTGCTTAGCTGAAGTGTGAAGTTGTTTCTGTTTAGTCGGTATGCCTCGCGCATTCTTCGTCGGATAAGGTTACGGTGTACTGCCTTTTTAAAGTTTCTTTTCGGAACTGAAAAAAGTACTTTAGCTGTGTTTGTGTCGTCATTTTCAATCTGAAGTAAAATAATGCGAAAGGGGAATGCAAACAAGGGTTTTCCATCGGCAAAAAGCTTGTCGATGATTATTTTACTGCTTAAACGTTCGTTTTTTGAAAACCTGAATTGATGTTGCATTTGTTGGAATTATTGTACAAATATAGAAATATCCCTGCTTTTGAAACTATCGCGGCAAAATGTTATGGAGGGATGCATCAAAAAGGGCTGCTTTTAAAGCAACCCTTTCTGAATCTATTCGTATCGGTTAAAATTTCTGTCCCGGTTGGAGTTCCGTCGATCACCACCTTCGTTTCTGTCGTTAAAGTGATGACGATTTTGGGTGTTTCTACGTCCGTCGTTATTGCCAAAGTGGCGATTCGAAGAACGTTTGTCTCTTGAGCGGGGTTCAGATTTTTTTACGGCAATTTCGCTGCCCATAAAATCGATGTTGTTAAGTTGTTCGATAGCTGAAGTTACTTCGGTATCGTTTTCCATCTCAACGAAACCATAACATTTCGACCGTCCTGTTTCTTTGTCAATAATAACTTTGGCAGATAAAACAGTTCCAAATTGGCTGAAAAGCTCCGTGAGGTGGTCGGCATTTGTGTCGGAGCTAAGTTTTGCTACAAAAATATCCATAAAAGAAGTAATTAATAAAAAAATAAATTGGTTTTAGTTGTAAGAGTCTGAAAAGAAAAACAATCATAAATCAGAAAGTTTTACTCACCAAATTCCACAAACAAAGCTATTGAAACAAAATGATAAGTAAAAGCGAATGAGTGAAATATGTACAAAAAAAATAATTTTTAATGCATTTCACTGTAATCGATTGTTTGTTGCTATGGCTTTATAAAAACCAATTTCGTGTTTTTATTTTTTTGCTACATGAATTTTTTGTGTTGGAGCCATATTGTTGTTTCGTTGCTCGATATATTTAATTACTTTTTGAGCCACTTCTTTAAAAGCCTTTCCTGTAATCGAATCCTGGTCAACTACGGCCGGTACTCCATTATCGCCACCTTCGCGAATGCTTTGCACGATAGGTATTTGACCTAAGAATGGAATTTCGAGTTTCTCTGCCATTTTTTTGCCGCCATCTTTACCAAAAATGTAGTATTTATTTTCGGGCAACTCCTCGGGCGTAAACCATGCCATGTTCTCGATTAAGCCGAGTACCGGTACATCAACCGATTTACCTTTGAACATATTGGTGCCTTTTATCGCATCGGCAAGCGCTACATCCTGAGGTGTGCTTACAATAACAGCGCCTGTTACAGGAACTGTTTGCATTAAGGTAAGGTGTATGTCGCTTGTGCCTGGTGGCAGGTCGATAAATATGTAATCGAGCGATCCCCAGATAGCATCGGTAATCATTTGTTTAAGGGCATTCGAAGCCATTGGGCCTCGCCAAACTACTGCGTCGTTTGGATCAACAAAAAAGCCTATAGACATGATTTTAACGCCGTGCTTTTCAATGGGGACAATCATGTCTCGTCCTTCAATTTTTGTTGCAGTAGGTCGACCATCCTTCTCGCCAAACATAATGGGAACTGATGGTCCAAAAATATCGGCGTCGATTAAACCTACTTTTGCGCCTGTTTGTGCAACGGCCACAGCCAGGTTCGATGCAACGGTCGATTTTCCTACGCCGCCTTTGCCCGATGCAACGGCAATAATGTTTTTCACGCCGGGTAAAATAGGACGCTGCATATCGTGTACTGAGCGGGTTGAGATATTACCGGCAATTTCAACATCGCGACCTAAATGCTTCCATATTGCTTGTACACAAAGCGATTTTACTATCGGAATATTGGGGTCGTTCGAGCGTTGAAAAACCAGTGTGAAACTTACTTTTTTTCCATCGATGCGGATTTCCTGAACCATGTCGAGATCGACAATGTTTTCACTTGAGCCCGGCATTTTTACCTGCCTCAGGGCTTTGTTTATATCCTTGGGTTGTAGTGCCATAATTTTTAACTATTTGATTTTTAAGGCTACAAAAATATAAAAAACATTCCAAAATAAGACAAAACTATCTGAAATGATTTGTGTCATGACATCTTCCGAATCTCACATCTCATATCTCACATCTGTAAACCTACACCCATTCTTCTTTCAATATTTCACCTTTTGTGCTTACTACAATGGCTTTTACCGGAACATTGCGCGAAGTCATTTTGCGGGCTTCATTAATAATACGGAGTAAACCGCCACAGCATGGCACTTCCATCATCATAACCGTAATAGTGTTCACTTTTGCTTCTTCAATAAGCATAGCTATTTTGTTAATGTACACTTCAATTCCCGAATCGAGTTTTGGGCAGGCAATAACCAGGCTTTTATCTTTCAGCCATTTGCTATGGAAATTACCTACTGAAAATGCAGAACAGTCGGCAGCAACCAGTAAATCGGCATTTTTGAAAAACGGTGCTGCCGGGTTGATAAGGTGAAGCTGAACCGGCCAGTGCCCCAACTGTGAAGCTTGTTCTGTGGCTGGAGAAGCCATCTGAAACCCCTGTGGTTTTGCAAATGTTTCGGGTTTTGCCCCGGGGCAACCTCCGGTAGCACAGCCTTCATTGGTAGCAGGTTTGTTGTCGTACACTTCATCAATCAAATCATCAATATTGAAAGTCAGTTCTTGTGGGTTATTTTTCATATAGTCAATTCCTTCTTTCAGGAAGGCCGTTTCGTTATGTTCGAGCATATGTTTAAGGTGGGCAATTACCGTATTGCGACCTTTTTTCACCATTCCGGACATCACTTTTGTTTCGTTGTAGGATTCGGCCTCGCGTTTTTCAATGGTGATGGCACCCTCAGGGCAATGACCAATACATGCACCAAGCCCGTCACACATCAAATCGCTTATCAAACGGGCTTTCCCGTCGATTATCTGTAGTGCTCCTTCGTGGCAGTTAGGTACACATACTCCGCAACCGTTGCACAAATCCTCATCTATTTTTATAATTTCTCGTTTCATAAGAAAACTGTTAATTTTTTCAACAAAAGTATAGAGGTATAATCCAATAAGTTGTCACATTTGTTACATTTGAATAATAATCGATAATAATGAAGTATGAATTATTACAATTGCCTTTGTTTGAAGGAGTTGACGAACAGGAGATGGAGCGTTTGTTTGACGAGATAATTTTTCAGACCAAAAGTTTTGGCACTGGTTCGTTGGTGGTTTCGCAGGGTGAAGAGTGCAACCGGCTAATGATATTAACCGAAGGAGTAGTAAAGGGTGAAATGGTTGGTGCCGATGGCAGGAGTTTGAAAATTGAAGACCTACAGGCGCCGACAGTACTGGCGCCAGCTTTCATTTTCGGAAAAAGAAATCATTATCCGGTGAATATAATTAGTTATGAAGAAGCAAAATTTGTGGTAATTCATAAAGCCGAGCTGATGAAACTTTTTCTTTCAAATGCAACTGTATTACAGAATTTTCTGGGCATGATTTCTTCAAGGGCACAGTTTCTTTCCGAAAAATTACGTTTCCATTCATTTAAGTCGTTAAAGGCGAAACTGGCTTTTTATCTGCTTGACGAAGCTGGTGGCCGAACTCAATTTAAATTGAAGTATTCGCAAAACGAACTGGCAGAGCTTTTTGGTGTTGCGCGTCCCTCGGTAGGGCGGGCTTTTATGCAGTTGCAAAGCGAAGGAGTTATTGATGTCAGGTATCGGCAGGTGCAGATTATCGATTCGTCGAAACTCTCCGAAGCTTACAGCGAATAAAACAGATTGATTACATTTGTAGCTTTAATAAATATATTATGAAACTTGTATTTGCAACTAATAACGAACACAAACTACGTGAAGTGCAGAATATTTTGGGTGATAAATTTGAAATATTAAGCCTCAAAGACATTGCTTGTGTTGAAGATATACCCGAAACAGCCGATACGCTCGAAGGCAATGCCTTGCTTAAGGCAAAGTATGTTTACGAGCGTTACGGCTATAGTTGTTTTGCCGACGATACAGGTCTGGAAGTCGAAGCACTCGACATGGCTCCCGGCGTTTATTCAGCACGATTTGCCGGTTCACAGAAAAACGCAGATGACAATATGCAAAAATTGTTGTCGGATATGAACAAAATAAATAACCGGAAAGCTCGTTTTAGAACTGTTATTTCATTAATAATCGACGGTAACGAGATTTTTTTTGAGGGAATTGTAAACGGCCACATATTGGAAACACCGTGTGGTGAAAAGGGATTTGGATACGACCCCGTGTTTAAGCCAGATGGATACGAACAATCGTTTGCCCAAATGAATGCAAACCTAAAAAATGAAATTAGTCACCGGGGTAGAGCTGTTGCCCGTTTAATTGAATACCTTAATAGTATTGAAGCATAAAAATTAGCCGATGAAACGTCTATATCTTTTTTCTTTATTGATTTTTATTTGCCTTGTTATATTAGCACAGGAATCTGGTCGGAATTGGACTTATCATTTATCTTACAATAGTACTTTTAGCGTTACTAGTGGAATTGATAAGGTTTTTTTCATTGCCGATGGTGGTTTGTTTTATTTTAATCGCGATGATAATTCAATTAACACAATTACAAAGATTGACGACTTGTCGGGATCCGATTTCAGTGGATTCGAATACAATCAGCAAACTAAAAGCCTCATTGTTTTTTACGAAAGTTCAATGGTTGATGTTGTAATGGATGACGGCACAGTGTATCCTTTCGCCGATATTAACCGGAAAAGTTTTGCAGGTAATAAACTTATATACAGGGCAACAAGCCACAATGATTATTGTTACCTGGCTTGCGGGTTTGGAATTGTGGTAATCGATTTGGTTCGTCTAGAAATAAAAGATTCTTTTATTATTGGAGATTCGGGGAATTACCAACCGGTTTATGACATTGCTTTTGTCGAAGATAAAATTTATGCAGGTACTGATAAAGGGATAAAAATTGCGAATCTGAATGGAGATAATTTACTTGATTATTCGAGCTGGAGCTACATCGAAGACGAAAATTTAGAGACCTACAGTTATAATATTTTACAAGTGGCAGAAAATAATCGGATATGGGCGGTGCATAAAGGCGAAGGAGCCGGTGATGACCAAATATATCGTTTAACTAATAGTGATACATGGGAGAAGGTTTACAGTTTTCTGACTAGTGTAAATGATTTAACGACTAGAAATGATAAAGTTATTGTTTCGACCTGGAGCCTATTGGTTTATGATGCTAATACCCGGAAAGAGCTTGAGCAAATTAGAGAATATTCCTTTCAGTCTGAAGATAAACCAAAAAGCATTGCATCTGCAATTATAGATGAAAATGACGAGATATGGATTGCTGACAAAAATTATGGTGCAATTAAGTACGATGGAAGTTCATATAGTCAGCTATCACCTGTAGGACCGAACGATAATAATAATTATTCAATTTCTTTTGCTGATAATAAATTATGGGTTGCATCGGGTGGTAGGACAGCTTCATGGAATAATTTATGGACGGGTGCAAATTTAAAAGGTTATAGTAATGGGAAGTGGGAAAGTTTTAACCGATTTAATACGAACTCGCTAAAAAATTTCAGTGATGTTGTTGAGGTTAGATCTATGCCCGGATCACCTAATCATGTATTTGCCGCTACCTGGGGTGGAGGAATTCTTGAATTTAAAAACGGTGAACATATTGAAACCTATAACGATTTAAATTCAACACTTCAGAACATATTTGAGGGCGGATATTTTGTGCGGGTAGGTGGAATTGATTTTGATAAGAACGGTAATTTGTGGGCAACTACAAGCGAGGTTGAGTATAATCTTCACAGAAAAACACCAGGTGGTAAATGGGATAAATTCTTACTGCCCGAAGTGGCGTTTAATTACAATATAGGCAAAGTTCTGACTACCTCTAACGATCAGGTATGGGTGGTTATTCCAAATAATAAAACCTATGGCTTGTATGTAGTTTCGTCCGATGGTAAAAGAAAAAAGCATTTGAGTGTGGCTAGTTATTTTAATAATGGTACCGAGTCATTTGTAACACCTTTAAATGATGTGAATGATATTGAGGAGGATCGTAATGGTGAGATATGGGTAGCTACATCCAAGGGGGTGTTGCGTTACGCCCGGCCATACATGGTATTTGATGAAAATCCATATTATGCAACGCAACCCGGCGTTGATAAAAACGACGGATATTTCCATCCGCTGCTAAGCACTCAAATTGTTACTGATATTGAGATTGACGGAGGAAACCGTAAGTGGTGTGCTACAAAAAAATCGGGTTTATTTTTGATAAGTGCAGACGGCACCCAGGAATTGGCTCATTACACAGCCGAAAATTCACTTTTGCTTTCTAATTCAATTGTTAGCCTGGCATACGATGGTTCAAATGGCGAATTATACATTGGAACTGAGCAGGGGTTAGTGACTTTAAAAACCGATTCGAAAAATGCATACGATAAATTTGAGGATGTATATGCATATCCAAATCCTGTTAGACCAAATTTCCAGGGCGATATTTTTATTAACGGGATGATGGAAAATACCAACGTGAAAATTACTACCATTAGCGGACGTCTGGTTTACGAAACTACATCGGTGGGTGGTAAAGCCAAATGGGATGGTTGCGACCTTGCCGGTAACCGTGTACATACGGGAATTTATCTCGTTTTATGTTCGGCTGCCAGCGGACAGGAATCGGTGGTGACCAAAATTGCATTTATCCGATGATTGAAAAGTCGAAGGCGGTTGTGCTTAAGTCGCTTAAATATTCCGAATCGAGCATTATTCTTACCCTTTACACACAAACAGCGGGTCGGCAAACCTATATGGTGAACGGTGTACGAAGCGCAAAAACAAAACAAAAAGCCGGTATTCTTCAACCTATGTTTTTGCTCGATATTGAAGCCTATCATAAGCCCGGACGTGAAATGCAACGCCTTAAAGAGTTTAGACTTTCGGAGATATACCAATCGATACCTTTCAATGTGGTAAAAAGTACTATGTCGATATTTTTAGCGGAAGTGCTTTACAAAGCATTGCAAAATATTGAAACCGAACCCGATTTTTTTGATTTTATTTATCATTCGATGCAATATCTCGATTCACTCGACGAGGGAGTGGCTAATTTTCATTTGTGGTTTTTGGTAAGAGGAATTGGCAGCCTGGGATACGGACTACAAAACAATCAGTCGCCTGTAATGCCTTGGTTCGATTTAAAATCGGGCAGTTTTGTGGCATCTAAACCCACAATGCCTGAGACCCCAAATCGCGAACTATCTGTCTATCTGTCCGATTTTATAACGATGGATCTGCACCAGCTGAAAACTTACAAAATATCGGGTGAAATGCGGGGTCGTATGCTAGAGACTATTGTGCGATATTACAATATACACATTGATGCCATGGGCGAAATTCGCTCACTGGAAGTGATGAAGGAGGTTTTTCATTAAAAAGTACAAAGCACTCTGTAAGTTGATTTTGTTATTCTTTTATATTATACGCAATAAGCGCATCGCCATGCCTTACGTATAATATGCTGTTTTTAATAACAGGATGAGCCCAGTGTTGTGCAGTGCCATGCTCTACTTTGGTTTGGCTAATTATTTCGAAACCTGTTGATGTGGGTTTTACAAGTGCCAGTTCGCCGCGGTCGGTATATTTGTATAACAGGCCGTTGGCTGCAATTACAACTCCGTTTGCAAGATTCTCCGATTGGTAAAGTAGCTCGCCTGTTTTCCATTCAACAGCATACCACCCTCTGTTTTTGTCACCTGAGCTGTACAGAACACCATTGAGCAATACAGCACCACCCATTTTACTTTCAATATGGTCGCTCCAATATTTTTGTTCAACACTTTTGTTATTATTTGCAATTTCAAGTTTTACCCCGCCATGCCCATAACCGCTAAAACAGAATAATCCGCCATCGTGGTATATTGGAGTGTTTGGGTGAATGCTTCGTTGGTTGCGGTAGTCGTGTGTCCATTTTAATTCGCCTTTTTCGCGCTCTACTCCAATTATCTTATCGCCCATTACTGTAACAAGCATGTTTTCGTTGTTGTATTCAAAAAGCAGCGGTGTGCAGTATGCCGAAGGGCCGCTTCCGGCAGATACAGTCCATATTGAGTCACCATTGAAGCGGTTAAGTGCTACAATACTGTGTTTTTCACCACCGGGAGTAACATATACAACATCGTCTTCAACTACCAGCGACTCGGTCATCCCAAAGCGTAGATTATTTCCATCGAAGTCGGTGAAAAGGTTTTTCATCCAAACTTGTTCCCCGGTTGATTCTTTGAGGCAGTATATTTTGCCTTCGCCGGTGTGCATATAAACCAGATCGCCCACAATAGTAGGTGTTGCACGGCTTCCGGGGTAGCTGCGGGTAAATTCTTCGCCGTATTTGTGTTTTTTAATGAAGTTGCCATCTAAATTGAGATAGAAAATATAGCCCTGATTGTCAATTTCGCCCGACACATATATTTTCCCGTTGGCAATCACAGGGGAAGAGAAACCATTACCCAAACCTTCGTAAACCCATAGAGTTTCAGGGCCATCATCAGGCCACGATTCCATTAGTCCGGGTTGATCGTATATGCCGTTGGCCATTGGACCACGCCATTTGTTAGCATTGTTGTTTTCTGCAATTGCGGCAACACTAAGTGAAATAATAAGAAATAAAAAAGCTACTTGCTTCATGGTTGTCGATGTTAATTATTCATGATTTTAAAACTTCGATAAAATACAATTTTATAGATTAAAGTCGATGAAAAAGAAGTTAAATGCATGTTAAAATCAACAAATAGATTGATTCAATGCGAACGTTTTTTTTTCGCGTATGCGGGCAAACATTGCTTTAGTTTTTAATGTGATTAAAAATATACATAGCAGTAGGGGCTTTTCTTTGCTTGCAAATTAGGTAAATATCTAAATAGGATACACTATTTTGATGGGTGTAAAATGTCAAAATGCATCAATAAATCAATACAAGCAAGATAAAAGACACTAAAAAACTTTAATAAACATAAAAATAATATAATTGGGGTTGAGTTTATTACTGATTGTTTGGATGTGTTGTGTGTGCAGGTTTAATCTTACGTTTGTTTGATGGTGTGATTATGAAGGTTAAAGTTTACTAATCAGCAATCAATTTTTATCTTTGTGCTTCAAAATCAAAAATCACATGGCAGAATATAAACGTACTTTAATTACTTCGGCATTGCCTTATGCCAATGGCCCGGTGCATATCGGCCATCTTGCTGGTGTATATGTTCCGGCTGACATTTATGCCCGTTACCTTAGGATGAAAGGAGAAGAAGTTGCTTTTATTGGCGGATCGGACGAGCATGGCGTGCCTATTACCTTGAAGGCTAAAAATGAAGGAATTACGCCACAGGATGTTGTTGATAAATATCATAATATTATAAAAGATTCGTTTGCACGGTTTGGTATCTCGTTCGATGTATATTCGCGCACGACTTCAAAAATACATCACGAAACAGCGTCAGAGTTTTTTAGGAAATTATACGATGATGGGAAGTTTATTGAAAAAACGAACGAGCAATATTACGATGAAGAGGCGGGGCAGTTTTTAGCCGACCGCTACATTGTAGGTACTTGTCCGAAATGCAACAACGAAAAGGCGTATGGCGACCAGTGCGAGAGCTGTGGTTCGTCGTTAAACGCTACTGATTTGATTAACCCGAAATCGATGCTTAGCGGGAGTGTGCCTGTGATGCGGGAAACTAAACACTGGTATTTGCCGCTCGATGAGTATGAGCCCTGGCTGAAAGAATGGATTTTAGAACAACATAAAGAGTGGAAGCCCAATGTTTACGGTCAGTGCAAGAGCTGGCTCGACGGCGGCTTGAACCCACGTGCTGTAACCCGCGACCTGAAGTGGGGTGTGCCGGTTCCGGTTGCCGGTGCTGAAGGTAAAGTGCTGTATGTTTGGTTTGACGCGCCTATTGGCTATATATCGGCCACGAAAGAGTGGAGCGCCGATTGGGAAAAATGGTGGAAGGACGAAGATACCCGTATGTTGCATTTTATTGGTAAAGACAATATCGTGTTTCACTGTATCATATTCCCGTCGATGTTGAAGGCTGAGGGGACATACAACCTGCCTGAAAATGTGCCGGCTAACGAGTTTTTGAACCTCGAAGGGGACAAAATATCGACATCTCGCAACTGGGCAGTTTGGCTACATGAGTATCTTGAAGAATTTCCTGGCAAGGAAGATGTACTAAAGTATGTTTTGACAGCCAATGCACCCGAAACGAAGGACAACGATTTTACCTGGAAGGATTTTCAGGCACGCAATAACAATGAGTTGGTGGCCATTTTGGGCAATTTTGTAAATAGGGCTTTGGTGCTTACACAAAAGTATTACAACGGTGAGGTGCCTAATCGTGGCAAACTAACCGATTTCGATACAGAAACGCTTGAGCGGCTTTCGACATTGAAATCTGAAGTAGAAAAAAGTCTCGATACTTTCCGTTTTCGCGAAGCTTTAAAGCTTGCGATGGATATGGCAAGGCTTGGCAATAAATATCTGGCCGATATGGAGCCATGGAAAGTTGTGAAAACTGACGAGGAGAGAGTGAAAACCATAATGAATATTTGCTTACAGATTACGGCTAATCTCACGATTGTGTTTGAGCCGTTTTTGCCGTTGACGATGAATAAACTGCGTGGTTTTATGAATATTGACAAATTGCCTTGGCGCGAACTTGGCAATATTGACCTGTTGTTTGCAGGGCACAAAGTAAACAAGCCCGAATTGTTGTTCGAAAAGATTGATGATGCGATGGTTGAGGCACAAATGCAGAAGTTGTTTGACACGAAAAAAGCAAACGATATGGCCGAAGCATCAGTAAAACCGGTGAAGGAAAATTGTACTTTCGACGATTTTATGAAAATGGACATCAGGGTTGGGACGATTCTGGAAGCTGAAAAAGTGGCCAAAACCAAAAAACTAATGAAGTTGCTGGTTGATACCGGTATTGACAAAAGAATAGTTGTTTCGGGCATTGCTGAATATTATAATCCTGAAGAAGTTGTAGGCAAACAAGTATCGATAGTTGTGAACCTTGAGCCTCGTAAATTGCGTGGCATTGAATCTCAGGGAATGATACTGATGGCCGATAATGCCGATGGAACACTGAAGTTTGTATCGCCTGAAGCCATGGTTGTAAATGGTTCGGAAGTGAAATAATTATGACATAAAATCTCAACATTGCGTTGGGGTTTTTATGTAAGCCGGCGTACTGCAAAGGCGGATCGTCGGGTTACCCAATATAAATTCAAGAGCCACCTTTGTACGCAGAGGTGGTTTTTTATATGTTTTGTGGGTAGATACTGTTTATTATATCATGAGGTTTAGCGGTAATGTCGAAAATTTCGTAGTTTTGGAAATAGGTTCGCAAAAAAGTCACAGCTATGTTTTGAGAAAACAAGGTTAAAATAAGGCTTGATTCATGGACTTAAGATTTAATCATTATGTTAGCGTATAAAGTTGAATTTAAATAAGTGTTTATGCCATCTAATAAACAAACAGATACTGATAAATTGCAAAAAGAAATTAAACACTTGAAAGAAGAAATTGTGTTGTTGAAACAATCGAAAGAATTGATAGATGCACAAAATGCAACTCTTTTTGCAAATTTAAGTCATGAATTTCGCAATCCGCTTAATGGGATTATGGGCTTTGCCGAGTTGCTTCGAACCGGCGATGTGTCGTGTGAAGATGTTAAGGCATATACAAGTGTTATTGAAGAAAGTGGACGTGAGTTGCTTGGAATTGTAACCGATGTTTTTGATTTATCGAAGATACGTGCAGGGCAATTCAAAGTTTATCCCGAAGCTTTCGATTTAAACGATTTGCTATTCGAGTTGTTGATGAAGTATAGAGACATTGCTGAATCTGCCGGATTGCAACTTTTTGTCGAAAATATGATCAGCGAAGAATATATCATCTCATCATCGCCAGTAGCGATCAATCGCATTTTAAATAAATTGCTTGATAATGCCATAAAATATACGAAAAGCGGATGGATTAAAATGAGTTATTCAGCATCCAATAAAGGGGTTTTAATTTTCAGGGTAGAAGATACAGGTATCGGAATTCAAGAGCCAACACGTTCGAACTTATTCAACCGTTTTATTGAACTTGAAGTGTCGAAAACACGGAAAGTGAGTGGAACCGGTCTCGACTTAACTTTATGTAGCGGATTGGTAGAACTTCTTGGAGGTGAAATATGGCACGAGAATCGTGAAGACGGTGGTTCTGTATTTCAGTTTACCGTGAAAAATCACACAATTACTGGTTAACAGCTTCCATGTCAAATAAAAATTATTTCTTATTAATTTAAACAAAACCTTGTTAAATGGTATTATCTTAGATGAACACAAATCGATTATTTGTAAACTCAATATTTTCTATTTGTTAGTAAAATCTTAAATTTGCAAGTCATCTTAATTTGGGGATATAGAATGAAGGATAAGAACTTCAATTTTTGTAAAACATTAACAGAATATCGTAGAGAAAAAACGGTTGAAGTAAATATCGGAGGAGTCTCTTTAGGCGGAAAAAACCCGATAAGAATTCAGTCGATGACAGATACCGACACACTCGATACCGATGCAACTGTTGAACAGATAATTCGCATAATAAAATCTGGTGCAGATTATGTTCGACTGGCAGTGAAAACAACCAAAGAAGCACACAATCTTAAGGAAATAAAAGAGAAAGTGCGTGCTTTGGGTTATAAAACTCCCTTGATTGCCGACGTTCATTTCAATTCTAAAATTGCCGAAATAGCAGCGCAATATGTATCGAAAGTACGAATTAATCCCGGTAATTTTTCAGATAAAAGAGCTCAGTTTCAGCAGCATGTTTACAGCGATGAAGAATACCGAGCTGAACTTTCTAAAATAGAGGAGAAGCTTGCTCCTTTTTTAGAAACTTGTAAGAAGCATAATGTTGCTATTCGCATAGGGGCTAACCAGGGGTCGCTTTCCGACCGGATTATGAGTCGCTATGGTGATACTCCTCTCGGAATTGTTGAATCGGTTATGGAGTTTCTGCATATTTGCCAGAAACACGAGTTTGATAATATTGTGATTTCTATTAAGTCGTGGAATACCCGTTTTTTAGTTTACACTGTTAGATTAATGAACTATAAAATGCGCCTCGAAAGCATGAAATACCCTTTTCATATTGGTGTTACTGAAGCGGGTGAAGGTGAAGACGGACGTATTCGTTCAGCAATTGGTATTGGAACCCTGCTGATTGACGGTATAGGTGATACAGTTCGGGTTTCGTTAACTGAAAAACCTGAAAATGAGATACCTTATGCCCAAAAGCTGGTGAAGGTAGTTGAGGCACGTAAAGGGCATGAGCAAATTGAAGCGCCGGTGTTCACCCAAACCAATCCTTTTGAATTTGAGCGTCGCTATGGCAGACCAGTACGTAAAATCGGAAACCGAAGGTTGCCCGTTGTTATTGCTCACTTACAAGAAAGTAGTATTGTTGAAGTGTCGAACCTTAACGGTAGAACCGAACCTGATTATTATTTCGACGGAAAATCGATTTTGAACCGCAAAGGACGCAAATTCCCTGTTTTAACACTCGAAGATTATTTATATAACGATATTTACCAAAGTACACACAGGTTTATCCGTTGCAGCCGTAAGGAATTAGTTGAATTCAGGAAGACTAACCCTGAAGTAATAGCTAAGTTAAAGGCCGAACGGAAAGCTGTAATTTTACTCGAATCGGACAATGAAAACCGATATGCTGATATGCGTGCATTTTTCATGTTGCTCGAGTCAATTATATGTCGATTGTCGGTAGTGCTTTGGGGACATTATAACGAACGAAGCCTTCAGGATTTACAGTTAAAAGCTGCGACCGACCTTGGCGGACTTTTTATCGACGGGTATGGCGATGGAATTTTACTGACAAACGAAAATCCCAATATATTCTACTCCGATTTGAAAAATACCAGTTTCCATATACTGCAAGCTACCCGAATGAGAATTTCAAAATCGGAATTCATCTCGTGTCCCGGTTGTGGACGCACCCAATTCGATTTGCATAAAACAACCCTGGAAGTTAAACAACACTTCGGCCATTTGAAAAATCTGAAGATTGGGGTCATGGGTTGCGTGGTAAACGGCCCGGGTGAAATGGTAGATGCCGATTACGGTTTTGTAGGAGCCGGAAATGGAAAAATAAACCTGTATAAGGGGTCTAAGGTAATTAAGCGACACATCCCGCACGATGATGCTGTAATAGAGCTGGAAAAAATTATTAAAGCAAACGGCGACTGGGAAGAACAGTAAGGAGTTTGTGTTTAAAAAATATTATAGAAAGAGCGAAAACTATTTTTTTCAAGGTTTCGCTCTTTTATACTAAATATAATAGAAATCTTATTCTTGTTCAGTTACCAGCGTTACTTCAAGTATAAAGTTGTCGTCAATCATGTTGTCTCCCAGGTTTTCGAAGAATTTACCAGAGCCGTAACGGATACCATATTTTGTACGATCAACAGTAACTGTGGCTTTAAAAACATTGCCGATTTTGTTACCCTCAAATTCAATGGGGTGGGTAGTACCTTTTATGGTCAGTTCGCCTTTAACAGTGGCTTTTCCGTTTATCAATTGAGTGCTGCTGTTTATTTTTAGAACTGCGGTCGGGTGTTTGTCAACCGAGAAAAAGTCGTCCGATTTCAGGTGTCCAACCAGTTTGTCGTTCATGTCGCCTTCCAGGTCTTCGTTGCTTATGCTGGTTATGTCGATCACAAAAAGTCCTTCGGAAATCTTATTGTTATCAAGAACAAACGAACCTTCAGTGAGGTCAATATTTCCGTAGTGTTTTCCTGCAATTTTCTTTCCTGTCCATATTAATTCCGATTTATCGGGCTTAGCTACAAAACTTTGAGCATTTAGTGTGAACGCAAAAAACAAAACAATAATGTTTAATGTTACGATTTTTTTCATTGCTATTTTTTTTAATGGTTTGTAATACAATTTTTTGTGTTTACTAAACTTCAACGTTGAAGTTCTTGTACGATTAAACATTATTCGGAGGTAAATGGTTCATTGGATTGGTAGCGAAGGACTATATTTTAGGAATTGTTTTCATCGACAGATTCTTGTGTTGGGTAAAAATAAATTTCCTGCTGTGGGGATTTTTTTTCACTATAAGGAAATTATTTTTCACGTTAGGGAATTTTTTCCACACGGCACAAGATTTAAAAATTCATGCGTGGTATTTCATTATGTGTTTTGGTCATACCTGGGTGTCTCAACCGGGTTACTCTTTGCCGCTCTCTATCTCTGCCAACTCACTGTCAGCAACGCAATTTATAGTGCCAGCAAACCCGTCAGCACAATTCGGTTTAGTAGGCAAAGTTTTCGAGCCATTTTTATTTGGCAGTATTTTTAATATTCTCCGGAGATACCAATACTATGGTTATTTCTTCACACATCTTCTTATAATTTTTACACCAATTGGTAAAACTGGCTTTTAATTCCCAATTTTTATCCATACATTTATCACGTATTCCATCATCCAGAAGGTTTGTCAACTACGATTAAGTTACTAATCAGGGCTCGCGATTTTGGCCTCGAAAGTGTGAAAACCATTTTTACTGCATGTTCTCCCTCTGCATAATAATTGCTCAGTGAATCGGTTTTAACAAATCCAAAAGCCTTGTACCATTCAGTTAACTTTGTGTTTTTTTCGCTAGCCTCAGGCGTAATTTTCTCGCATCCTTTTGCAAGTCCCAAATTACAGGCATGTTGCAGAAGTTTCCGGTCTATACCTTTGTCGCGAAAATCAGGTAAAACTGCAATTGAAAAAACACGGATGCTTCGGGCATGAAGATGCAATACCAGGATGCCAATGGCTTCTTTTTGTTTGCCTTTGCGTTGTTCGGCAATCCAAACTTCCTGGAAACTGCTATTTAAGCTTAGGCGTAAAGTGCGCCGTGTGCTTTGCTGGAATGCAGGGAAACAAATTTTCTCGGTTTTTTCAAGAATAGCTATGTCGTCAGGTGTTGATTCTCTTATTGTTATAGTCATCGAATTTTTGTATAATCATCGGCTGAAAATTAGTTGTTTTTTTAATTGAAAATCAAGTGAGAAATAAATTTATTTCAGCATTTTTGA
>JAQICD010000246.1 GCA_027858715.1 Prolixibacteraceae bacterium | reverse complement strand
AAATTTCATCGCATTGTCCAATAAAATAAATCAATCAATATCTTCAGAGTATATATCCAAATTACCGGTTTCAAGCAACGCCACATCAAAAATTTGTTCAACAATTTATAACAAATGATTTCCACTTTGGTTTATTGTCCTCGAAAATTCGAGAATTTTGATCTTTCGACATGTGCTCATCAATCAGTTCAGAATATCCAATAACCGCATAAATTCAAAAAAGAATTATTTACATATTCAACATCACCATCGATGTCGGTAAACACTATGGATGAAATGTTTTGCTCTTAGCTGTAATTTCGGCTTCGAATGTAGAGCCATCCCCACGCTTTAACCGAATACGTGATTGAACCACCCCCTTTTTTCTCTCTCTTCTAAAATGTTTATCAACCTCGAATCAGTAGTATCAACAACACCAGCTCTTCCTTTTTTTGTAATTTCTTTTTCGGTCTTTTTTAAAAGTCGGCATGCTGACTTATTTGCTGCAAAAATTTCACCCTGATCATTAGTCAAGATCATTGCATCAAGATTATTTTATGTACATTAACCAAGTGGATATATTTAATACCGACAGGCATGATGAATCTATTTACCAGGAAAGCTTTATATACAGGGCCATAATGACCAACAATACCGAAATGTATGACCTTGAAACAATCGAATTTCACAACAACAGGGGCGACAGCGAACAGATATTCGATGAAATGAACAATGTCGTTTTTTGGAAATTTGGGTGTAAAAGCCCCAATGTGGGTTAACGTAAAAAGGCAGGTATTAATCTATAAATATCAGGCTAATACGCCCGCCCATCTTTCCCTTCGTAATAATTCAAGTAAGATATGTTGACCACTTTGTTTCCGCCGGGCGTTGGGTAATTGCCTGTAAAATACCAGTCACCAGTATGGTTTGGCGAAGCAGCATGTAAATTCCCAATGGTTTGATAAACGATTTCAACTTCAGCGTTACAATCATCAGGCTTCAACAATTCGGCCATTTTCACTGAAATCTCATCGGGAGAAAACGGTGCATATATCTCTTTAATATAGTTTACAATTTCTTCTTTAGGAAGGTTTCGCTGCGCTTTACATTTTTGATAAACTTCGTTAAGTACATCTTCACGCCCTGTATCTTTCAGTAAAGCAACAGCTGCATTAAAAGCGGCAAATTTTCCAAGTTCGGCCATATCGATACCATAACAATCGGGGTATCTAATTTGCGGTGCCGACGATACAATCATTATTTTTTTTGGATTGAGTCGGTCGAGTATTCGCAGAATACTTTGCTTCAATGTTGTACCCCGAACTATTGAATCATCAATAATTACAAGAGTATCCACATTGTTTTTAACCACCCCATAGGTTACATCGTACACATGAGCCACAAGGTCGTTCCGACCACTATCGCCGGTGATAAAAGTACGTAGTTTCACATCCTTGATGGCGATCTTTTCCATGCGGGGTTCTACCGAAATGATATCGGCAATTTTATCTTCGGTAAGGTTTCCGTTTAAGGCTTTGATTTGCTCTTTTTTCCAATCGAGCAAATGTTTGCGCACACCTTCCATCATACCATAAAAAGCAGTTTCGGCAGTATTAGGAATATATGAGAAAACGGTATCTTCAAAGTTGTAATTAACTTTTTCGAGAATGATAGGCGAAAGCAAACGCCCCAGTTGTTTTCGTTCGTTATAAATATCTCGGTCGCTGCCACGCGAAAAGTAAATTCGCTCGAAAGAACAAGCCTTGCGCTCATGAGGCACACGCACAATTCGGGTTGATATGTCGCCGTCCTTTTTGACAATTAGGGCTTGTCCGGGTTCCAGCTCTTCAACCTCGTGGTATTTCACATTCATTACTGTTTGAATAACAGGTCTTTCGGATGCTACTACCACAATCTCATCGTCGTGATAATAAAAAGCAGGCCTTATGCCCCATGGGTCGCGTGTTGCAAACAGGTCTCCATGGCCTATCATTCCGGCAATGGCATATCCCCCATCCCAGTCGCGAGAGGCATTTTCAAGTATTTGTTGAATATCGAGATTTTGCTCGATAAGCGGTGATATTTCTTTATTCGAATACCCTTCGTTTTTATATAGTCGGAAACGCATCTCGTTTTCCTGATCGAGAAAATGACCAACCTTTTCAAGTACAGTAACGGTATCGGTATAAGCACTTGGATGCTGTCCCAATTCTACCAGACGTTCGAAAAGTTCATCTGTATTTGTCATATTGAAGTTTCCGGCAAGCACAAGGTTTCGCGAGCGCCAGTTATTTTGTCGCATCACAGGATGAACAAACTCAACCGAGTTGCGTCCGAAAGTACCATAACGAAGATGTCCTAAATAAGCTTCACCTACAAAGGGCAAATGGTCTTTCGCCCATGATGTTTCAAAAAACTCACCAGGATGCTTTTTTTCTACTTTCTTGTAATGCTTAAAAATGTGGTCAAAAGTATCTTTTATTGGATTTTGCTTTACCGAACGGTAGCGATCCAGGTATTCAACCCCGGGTGTATTATCGATTTTTAACGAAACCAGCCCTGCGCCGTCTTGGCCACGATTATGCTGTTTTTCCATAAGAAGATACAGCTTGTTAAGGCCGTACATCCATGTTCCATACTTTTCTTTGTAAAATTCAAGTGGTTTAAGCAATCGTATCATTGCCACACCACACTCATGTTTGATTAACTCACTCATACTGCCCCCTACTACATGCAAAAATTAATGTTTCAATCCGTTTTCAGTTTTGGATAATTGATAACATCCTCAACAACAAATGCATTTGGAAAATTCTTTTCTATTAAATATTTGATTTTGATAGCTTCGCTTCGAGATCTACAGTCACCGACACGCACCCTGAAGTCAGGAGTTTTAAACAAAATATGCGCCTCGTAATCGGGATAACTTTGAAGAAACCTGGCCTTTAATCCATAAGCCTTGTCTTTCTCCCCTTGAAAGATCTGAACCCGATAACCGGTGATACCATTATTTCTTTTGTTTTCCTCTTTCGATATTTCGAGCAATTCGTTCAGGCGCTCATCTGAATTAATTGTTAAATGAGATGACTCACCATTGTCGGAATCGGTTGCCAGATACAAATTGTCAACACTTTTAGTGATAACACTGTCGCTTTCGGAAAAAGGAGCAACTTCAAACGAGTAGTTCTGACCTCGAACGAAGGATATTATTGCAAGAAATATGACGGCAAACAAGCTGGCTTTAAGCACATTATTCTTCATGACGAAACAATCTATATAAATACAAAGATAGCTGAATTATTAAAGAAACGAGCATGAGCATATGATAGTATCAAAATCCACTAAAAAAACACAAAATAGTTTTACAGAATAAAGTTTTCAGCTCATTTTGTTCATTTCTTTATCCAAACTGAAACTTCTGCTTTAATCAAACTGAATTTACGTGTCGATTTAACAATTGGCAGCAAGCACCAAATCGTATCCGGTGTAAATGGGCTTTAGGTTATTGGCATCAGCCTGCATGAATTTTGTAGCCATCGGGCGGAGTACCATAGTTAACATCGCACGAGCGAACAACTTCCTTATCAGTTTCATAAACATCTTCGCGAATCACCGGAGGTTTATCAGATTGAACCAGACGAAATCCGGCATGTTGGTAAAAATCGATTCAAAACGCGGGTTAATTCGCTCATCAATCATTTTGGCCAGCACTAGCTTATTCATATAGAATACTATAAGTTTTATTAAAATATGCCCTGATTTACTGTTTTTTTGTTTCCCTACTGCCTTTGTCGAGGTATATCGTATTAGTAATTAACTGCTCCATTAACAAATTCTTTTTTCAATTCTTTCAACATATAAATTTTCCGAAAATTATACATTCCACTTTTATCGGCCATCAGTTTTGTCTGAATAATTGAAGCCAACGGTTTAAATCCCATTTTCTCGTACAATTTAATGGCAGGTTTATTTTTCTCCCATACACGGATAAAAACATTTGTGTATTCATTTATGTTTACTTCATCAAAAAAATTCATAATTAATTTTCGCCCAATACCCTGCCCCTGAAACATTTCGCTCACCATTATTTCAGCAATATAAAACGAATGTCTAATAGAGTATTTCGACAATATTTTGTGGGGAACCAGTAGATCGAACGCCAGTGGTAAAGCAAGTAAAGCTCCATATAATTTTCCATGTTTAATGGCAAAAATACCGAAGCCGTGCTCAAAAACTGTAGTGAAATATTGAACTGTAGTTTTTTCATCTAAAAACTGAAAGGAAGGTTTTCTTGAGAAAGTATCAATATAGAGTCGGCAAAGCTCATAACGATATTTACGATAATAATATTTTCCGGCAAGTGCATATTCCATATCCGACTGTGTTAACTTCAAAGGAAAACTAACCATAAACATCCAACCCACTGAAATGGTTTAATTACTTGACAATCCCAAAGAGATCAAACACATCAGAATCAGTAATTTCAACATTATAAAAATTCCCAATTTCTAGGCTTTCATTGTTTATAAGCACTTCACCATCAACTTCGGGAGAATCGAATTGAGTACGGCCAACAAAATATTCACCTTCGCTGCGGTCGATCAGCACTTTCTGAACAGTTCCAACTTTTCGTGCAGCTATTTTCTCAGATATCAACTGCTGAACATCCATGAGTTGTTCGGCACGCTGTTCTTTTATTTCAACAGGAATATTATCGGTCAGATTTTTGTACCCAATTGTATCGTCCTCGTGCGAATATGGGAATACTCCCAGGCGATCAAATTCAACTTCTTTTATAAAATCGATTAACTTGTTAAAGTCGTCCTCAGTTTCGCCGGGATGACCCACCAGAAAAGTTGTACGGAGCGCAATTCCGGGTACTCGTTTACGAATTTCTTTAACCAACGCTCGTGTTTCTTCCTCGGTTATATTACGGCGCATGTTTTCAAGCACAGGCGTTGATATATGCTGTAACGGAATATCGAGATACTTACAAACCTTGGGATTTCGATTTATTTCGTCGAGCAACTCAAGTGGGAAACCTGCGGGATATGCATAATGCAGCCTAATCCATTCAATTCCGTCAACTTTAGAAAGCTCTTGTATTAGTTCAGGTAATTTTCGTGTTTTATACAAGTCAATACCGTAATAAGTAAGCTCCTGTGATATAAGCAAAAGCTCCTTAACCCCTTTTTGTGCAAGGATACGTGCTTCTTCAACTAGATTGGGAATTGGCACCGATTTGTGTTTGCCTGTGAATTGTGGTATGGCACAAAAGGCGCAAGTGCGGTCGCAACCTTCAGCAATTTTCAGATAGGCAAAGTGATTAGGGGTGGTTAGCTTCCTGTCGAAAAGCAAATCTTTCCGTTTCTGAATACCCAGCTCATCGATAATATCATCGAAATCAAATTTTCCAAAGAAACGGTCAACCTCAGGAATTTCAGCAGTTAAATCATCACGATATCGCGCCGACAAACACCCCATAACATATAGTTTCTCGACTGTACCCCTATTTTTTTCATCCACGTAATCCATAATCAGATTAACAGATTCTTCTTTTGCATCGAGAATAAAGCCACAAGTGTTTATTACAACAATTTGAGCCTGCTCGTTGCTATCGAACAACACATCGTAACCTGCAGCTTCAAGCTGACGCATCAGGCGCTCCGAATCAACCAGATTTTTTGAACACCCCAGTGTCACTATATTTATTGTTTTAAATTCCAAATTTCAGATTTCAGTTCACCTACCATCAATAATTAATGACCAATGACTTAGTGACTCTAGTGACTATTTATTAAAAAAAGACTCAACAAATTCTTTACGACGAAATATTTGCAAATCTTCCATTTTTTCTCCAATTCCTATGTATTTTACAGGAATTTTAAATTGATCGGAGATACCGATTACAACGCCGCCTTTGGCTGTACCATCGAGTTTGGTAAGTGCCAAAGCTGTAACTTCGGTAGCCAGCGTAAATTGTTTAGCCTGTTCAAATGCATTTTGTCCGGTAGAGCCATCAAGCACCAATAGTACCTCGTTTGGAGCATCGGGCACAACTTTTTGCATAACCCTTTTAATTTTCGAAAGCTCGTTCATCAGGTTTACCTTGTTATGCAGTCGTCCGGCAGTATCGATAATCACCACATCGGCACCCTGCGATTTGGCCGATGCAACAGTGTCGTAGGCGACAGAAGCAGGGTCGGAACCCATTTTTTGTTTGACAATTGGCACATCAACGCGCTGAGCCCAAATTTCAAGTTGTTCTATTGCAGCGGCTCTAAATGTGTCGGCAGCACCTATTACAACTTTCTTCCCGGCCTCTTTAAAGCGATAAGCTAGTTTACCAATGGTTGTTGTTTTACCTACACCGTTTACGCCAACCACCATAATCACATAAGGGTTTTCGCTGGCAGGTATATCGAAACCATCAACATCTTCGGCATTATTTTCTTCGAGCAAAGAAGCAATTTCTTCTTGTAGTATCTGATCAAGTTCGCCTGTACCCATATATTTATCACGTGATACACGCTGTTCGATACGTTCTATAATTTTTAGGGTTGTGTTTACGCCTACATCCGAAGTAATCAACACCTCTTCGAGATTATCCAGCACATCATCATCGACCTTCGACTTACCGGCAACGGCACGTGACAATTTTCCAAAGAAACTTTCCTTGGTTTTGCTCAACCCTTGGTCGAGACGTTCTTTCTTTTTCGATGTAAAACTTCCGAAAATACCCATGACAAAATTTTTTCTGCAATATACAGAATGAAAACCAAAAATAAGAACTGCTTAGTACGGCTAATTCAATATTTAACCAATAAAAAAAGCTTTCGCCAAAAGGCAAAAGCTCTTAATATAGAATATTGTTTAAGGCATTATTTTTTAAAATATGCCTGAACGTCGTCGTTGGATACAATACTTTCTTCGAAAGTATATGCGCCGGTTTTTTCAGATTTAACCATTTTAATCACTTTTGCGTGACCTTTACCAGCTCCTTTTTGTAATGATGCAACTGCTTTTTTAGCCATATCTTACTTATTTAATTTCTTTATGCACTGTAACTTTTTTCAAAATCGGGTTATATTTTTTCAACTCTAACCGCTCGGTAGTATTCTTACGGTTTTTAGTTGTAATATAACGCGATGTTCCGGGCATGCCACTTTCTTTGTGCTCGGTGCACTCCAAAATGACCTGTTTCCTGTTTCCTTTTGATTTCTTAGCCATTGCTTATTCTTTTTTAGATGTTAGCAACTAAACCTTTTTCCCTGGCAGCTTTTAGCGCATTGGCTAAGCCATTTTTATTGATTGTACGAAGACCAGCAGCCGACACATTTAAGGTCACCCAACGATCTTCTTCGGGAAGGTAAAATTTCTTCTTGAACAAATTTGGATAAAACCTACGTTTTGTCCTGCGTTTCGAGTGAGAAACATTATTTCCCACCATCACTTTTTTTCCAGTTATTTGACAAACTTTTGACATGTCTTTATTGATTTACTCCGAACACTTTTTTCAAACAGACCGCAAAATAAATACATTTATAAGTAAATAACAAGCAAAACACCGTTTTATTTTCAATTAAAATTCAGATGATTCTCTTTACCAGAAATAAAGAATGGATTTTACTTATTTTGCAAAAAAACTAAAAATTTAAAAATTCCGATCACTCTGAAAACCTTTCGACCAGCTTTCTGTTTAAGTTAACAAGTATATAATTACAACAAAGATAGTTGGGTGATTTTATTCTCTCACCCGGCTGATTTTACTCCTGTTTGCACAACTGAAATGACTGGCTTTGCACTAAACAGCGAAGAATTCAAAAAAATGTAATGTGGGGCGTAACATGGAAGAAATCAAACGTGTACTTATTGCTCTTCAAACCAGCGACGAGCACGGTGTAGCCCTTCCACTTGACTGGAAACCGGGAGAAAAAGTGATTGTTCCACCGCCAAAAACAGTTGAAGCAATGGAGGAACGCGAGAAGAGCAGCTACGAAATGGTTGACTTTTACCTTGCAAAAAGAGAATTATAACGAAGTTTCTTGAACTTTCAACTATAAAATGGGTTTTTGATTTTTTCAATAGCCCATTTTTTTGACCAAAATCTGCTATTTTAGCATCATGCAAAAACAACGCATAAAATATTATCCAACTACTATCGAAGCAATCCACTTGCTAGTGTTGTACCTTGTACTCGAAATGCTCGTTGATTTTCCTCTTGCACTTTACGACTACAACAAAGGCACTGACCTGCTTTCAACTCCATGGATAAGTTTTCTGTCGAGTTTTTCAATTACTGCTTTCATTTTTATTTACGGGTACAAAAAGACGCACAATAAATTCAGCAGAGTATTTGCCATAAAGGGATTTAACCCACTGCTAATTATACCCATTATACTTATTCTGCCGGCCATGCAATACCTGGTTGGATTTTTAAACATTAAAGTAGAAACAATATTGCCTGCGCCACCATGGTTCTGGGAGCTTTTCGAACGCATATTCAACAATCATTTCGGTTTCTGGGGGGCTGCCCTAAAAGTGGTCGTTTTTGCACCAATTATTGAAGAAATATTATTCAGAGGGATAATTATGCATGGCCTGATGCGAAACTACCGAAGCTGGTATGCTATTTTGTTATCCGGCATTTTGTTTTCGGTTTATCATTTAAATCCATGGCAAATGACCTACACCTTTTTTCTCGGGCTTCTGCTCGGATGGATAATGGTAAAAACCCGCTCGCTGCCTTTTGCCATTTTGGTACATGCACTTAACAATCTTCTTGTTCTGCTCTCACTTACATACGGAAAAGAAATAAGCGAACATGCGCTTTACAATTTGCCGCAGGCCGACAACATAAAAATTAGTTTATTTGCTTTTATTGCCGGCGTTTTGATATTTGTTGCACTTACAATTAGTAAAAAGAAGAAAAGCCTTCGAAAACCCCGGGCTGAATCACAAAACGAATAAGGGTTCAATTCAGCATCAGTTTGCCTTAAATTATTATTTTTGCCAATAACTAATTTAAAACGCATGGCTACGGTTTACCTAATCTTGTTTTTTTTTCTTGCTCCCCTGCTTATACTTTATATTTGCCACATTTCGAAAACCATGAAGAAAATTGGTGCCGTAGTGTGGGCCTATATTGTGGGCTTGATACTTGGCAATACAGGAATTTTTCCGCAGGGCAGTAAGGCTTTTCACAAACTGCTTGCCGGACAAACCTATTTGCCCAAAGAAAAAGCGCTGGAATACCTTGACCAAGGCACCATAACAAGCAGCGACATGCTGCTTAACCAAATACATTCCACCCAGGATTTAGTTATGACCATAGTCATTCCTCTTTCGATTCCGCTACTTCTTTTTTCGCTCGACATTCGAAATTCACTAAAAACACTTAAATCGGGTTTTCTTTCGCTGGCTATTGCTATATTTTCATTGCTGATAAGTGTTGCCATCGGACATTTTCTTTTTCACGACAACATCCCTGAATCGTGGAAAGTATCGGGCATGATGGTTGGATTGTACACCGGAGGCACCCCTAACCTAGCTGCGCTGGCTACCGCCCTTGATGTGCAACCAAATATCTTTATCCTCACTCACACCTACGACTTAATTGTTGGCGTACTCCTTCTTTTCTTTTTTATTTCCATAGCCCAGAAATTGTTAAACAAAATACTGCCGCATTTCAATGGCAAAGGATCTCACAAAGAGCCAATTGAGGTATTCAAAGAAAGTGAAGCGCCAAACAATCTGCTCGATTTATTTCGGAAATCAACTATTTTGCCATTGGCCGGAGCACTGGTCATTGCCATCGTAATATTTGGCATTGGCGGAGGGCTAAGCCTTTTGGTGCCCAAAGAATTTCAGATGCTGACTGTAATACTTACCATTACCACACTTGGTATAATTGTTAGTTTGATACCGGGAATTAACAAAATTGAAAAGACTTTTGAACTTGGCATGTATTTTATATTGGTTTTTTGTGCTACAGTTGCATCAATGGCCAACTTACACACCATATTTCAGATTGAATTTTTAAATCTGTTTCTTTATGTACTAATTGCCGTATTTGGGTCAATGATAATTCACATTATTCTTTCGGCTATTTTTAAAATCGATACCGACACAACAATAATCACCATCACAGCTTTATCAACTTCACCACCGTTTGTTCCGGTAGTAGCCGGCGCGCTGAAAAACAAGAACATTATCATAATGGGGATCACGATTGGCGTAATTGGCTATGCAATAGGAAATTATATCGGTATTTTCACAGCTTACTTTTTAAAGGGGCTCTAATATAACAATAGATCGTTATATTTTAGACACAAGACAACACTCATCATACACAGCCATCATTTCACGGGCAATGTAATCTTCATTAAAACGCTGAACATATTCGTAGCCTTTGGTTGCAAGTTTTTCACAAAGTGCTTCATCGTTTAAAAGAGAAGTAATGGCATCGCGAATTTCATCAATATTTTGTGGGTCAACATAAACAGCCCCCGGGCCTCCGGCTTCGCTAAAGCAACCA
>JAQICD010000105.1 GCA_027858715.1 Prolixibacteraceae bacterium | reverse complement strand
AACTGCGGGTATCTTTGCCCCGTTTGATAACTTTTTTCGGGGCACATCTGTTGGATTTATTTTCTTCAATATATTAGTCATTTGTTATTAAGTTATTAGTCATTTGTCATTAAGTCATTTGTCAATGGTCAATGGGGTTGCTGGATGCTTGTTACTTGTTTCTCGAAACCTGAAACCTAAATCTAGCCAAAGTGGATCATTGCTTTCATCACTCCATCGCGGTAATTTTTCACCATATCAAATGCTTCAGCAATCTGGTCGAAACGAAAGTGGTGGGTAATCATTGCCGAACCGTCAACTTCGCCTTCTTTAATCATGTCGAGTGCTTGATGTGTGCAATCGTTCTGGCGTCTGATATGGGTGAATGATAATTCTTTACGCCGGGCAACATCAGCACAGAAACTCCAGCGGTCGAATTCGGGAATACCAACTACCATCAGCTTTCCACCGGGCTTCAGCAGTTCAACTGCTGTGTCCATCGCGTCTTGCTGTCCGCAGCATTCAAAAACCACGTCGAATTGAATGTCTGCAGTTTCCAAAACGTTTTCTTCTAATGGGTTTACAACCCATTTAGCACCGTTTTTTCGTGCTATGGAGCCTCTTTCGTTTATTTTTTCCGATACAAGAATGGTTTCAACTCCATTTGCTTTTGCCATTTGCAAAACACTCATTCCAATAGGGCCAAAACCAATAATTGCAATGCTGTTGGTTGGTTTTATTCGTGCCTGTTTTACTGCGTAGCAGCCAATGGCCAGTGGCTCAGATGTGGCTCCGTGATCGGGTTGCAGACCGCCCTGAAGCTTGATGCATTGTGTTTCGGGCATCACAATGTATTCGGCCAGATTGCCTTCAATTTGTCCGGGGCATCCCAGAAAGAGGTTATTCTCGCAAGTGTGTGGACGTCCGGCAAGGCACTGGCCGCAATGCCCGCATGCCACCGAGGGTTCAACTGCAATGGGGTCGCCCGGCTTCACTGATGTAACTGCCGCCCCAACAGCTTCAACCACACCGGCCCCTTCGTGCCCAACCGTAAACGGATATTGTACCACCTGGCTGCCTATACGGCCGGTAGAATAATAATGGATGTCTGACCCGCAAATACCAACGACGGTCATACGGATCAAAACATCGTTGTCGTTGACAATGAAAGGCTTTGGCACATCTATAATTTCGATTTTATCGATACCGGTTAAAACTGAACGGAGCATCATCTCCTGCCCCCCGCCATCTGAATCACTTTCGGCAGAGCTCACTTCGAAGCTTATTGGGGACTTTGGTTTATGCAAATTTTCGTATTCTATGCTCATTATCTAATATAATATTTCACTTTCAACAAAAGTAAATACAACAAATTAAAATATGTTGATTCTTTTTCAATTTTTTAATTGAACTATCACTTTTTTTCCTTGATAATTAACAGTTTTGGCGTACTTCCTGTATCTACTTATACCAGTTCCAATTTCTTCACCAACCAAAACAATGTTAAATTTCCGTTCTTCTATCATACCTGGAAAAGCTCCATTCTGATCGCTAATGGTTAACGTTTTGTTTTCATCATCCCAGTTAAACTCAATTGTTGCAAACATTCCATTTTCGTAATTGTAATTATCGCTTTCGTCTTCGTAAAGAACAAACGATCCATTGGCTCCTTTATAAATACGAATCTCAAGCTCATCATCCGGTTTCTCATCCGAATATTGAACCATTGACCCCATGGGTACAATTGATCCCGCCTTAACAAAAAGCGGCATAATATCGAGAGGGGCATTGGTTTGTATGGTTTGCCCACCATTAAAATGTCCACCTGTCCAGAAATTATACCAGGCAGGGGCTTCGGGCAAATAAACATCCCAACTAGTTACTCCCGGCTCAGTAATTGGTGCTACCAAAAATGCATTCCCAAACATATATTCATAAGCCTGCTCAACTGCACTTTCATCATTCCTAAAGTCCATTACCAGCGGTCTCATCATTGTTGAACCATTGCTAACTTTCCATGCTTCAGAATAGATATAAGGCAATAAGCGATACCGCAGATTGAGCATTTTCCTCATATTATCCTCCACATGCTCGCCGTATTTCCAGGGTTCTGTTTCTGATTGATAACCATGCACCCGGAAAATAGGGTTAAAAGCGCCCCACTGATGCCAGCGGGTAAGTAATTCGTGATACTTCTCATCGGTATATTGTGACCTTCCGGGGCGGAAAAAGCCACCAATATCGGTAGTCCAATACGGCAAACCGGTAATGGTAAAATTTAAGCCTGCCACAATCTGACGCTTATATGCGTCCCATGTTCCGCCTATATCGCCCGACCAGTTAATAACTCCATATCGCTGCTGACCTAAAAAAGCCGAACGGGTAAGAATACACACTCTTTTATC
>JAQICD010000092.1 GCA_027858715.1 Prolixibacteraceae bacterium | reverse complement strand
ACAAATGGAAAAAATAAGCTGTTATAAAACCCAAACAGAAAGAGGCTGTATGTTGATACAACCTCTTCTGAATAACACCCATAAAAATGAGAATATTAATTAGTTGGCATAAGCCGGATTCTGTGGATACTCACCTGAATCGAGTGCAACAGCACTTAACGGAATTGGACGTAATATCTTATAAGCTCCATTATTCCCCAGGAAAGGATCGCTACCCGAATCGTATAATGATTTAATATCAGGATTGTACTTTTTGGTACGTTCCATGAGTTTTCCGGTACGTTTGAGGTCGAACCAACGATGCCCCTCGCCTGCCAACTCACGGGCACGTTCATCAAGAATGAATTCAATGCTTAAATCGGCAGCTGAAATTTCCATATCGGCTTCGTGCCCATCCATGGCAGCACGACGGCGTACTTCGTTTATTAATTCAGCAGCACGCCCGGCATTACCTGTTTGAAGATAAGCCTCAGCAGCATTCAGATACGTTTCACCAACCCGACATAAGAATAAGTCGTGTGTATAGCGATGTTCTTCATCTTGTAAGCGATCAAACTTTTTCAGTGGAGGATAATCCTTCTGATTGTTTCCATCCCACCAATGTTCACCGATAGGAACAATAACAGCATTTTCACGAAACCTGCGACGTGCATTTACCCAATTATCTACATTGGCTATTTCCTCATCAGAACGAGGAAAATAATATAAAATATCGGAAGTGTTCGTAAACAAGACCGCATTTGAATAAGGAGCTGTTAAAATATTCCAGAATGTTCCTTCAAAACGTGTATCATACTCTTCATAAATTTTGTATAAAAATTTCGTTGGATGAAGTAAATTCTTCTTTGAAACACCTTCGCCGGTTCCCTGAATAAGTGGACCCCAGGCATAATCCCAATTATGGGCTCCTCCATTCATTAATGAAACTTCATCATACTGAACTGAAAACAACACTTCCTTGTTGTTATCATTCATGTATTTAAAAATATCAGGATAACTATTTAAAAGCGAACGTCTCTCAATAACCCTTTCTGCAATCTCAGCAGCCTTTTGAAAATCTAAATCATCGCCATATTCTTCATATCCCCTGGTGAGGTAAACTTTTGATAACAAATGGTTCACAGCATCAAGAGTCACCCTGCCATAATCTTCCTGTGTTTCAGGAACCAATTCTATAGCTTCTTTAAGTTCAGCTATTATAAAATCGTACACTTCACTTGCCTGATCTCTTTCAAAATGTGTTATGGGTTCTGAAACCATGTTTTCAACTAAAGTTACGTCACCATAAGTTTGCACAAGCAAAAAGTAATAGTAAGCCCTCAGAAACTTAACCTCACCCATGCGTGAATCAAGTGTGACAGTTTCTTCAGTTAAATCGTTGTAGTACACAGAAGTATTACAAACCTGTATGCTCTGATACAATTTTTCGAAAAAGTTTCTCACATGCGATGAGCCCGGTGTTAGCGACTGGTATGTAGTTAGAGCCAAAGGTGCATCCTGGTGAGCACCAAAAAACAAGTCGGTACCCGCACAATAAATATACGGAGTACCCCCATACACATCACGCAAAGTTGCGTAAGCTGAATTAACAAGGGCTTCATATCCGCTTTTGGTGACATAGAAATTCTCGGCAGTAGCACTGCTTTTATTCTCTTCCACTAAGAAATCGGAACAACTACTTAGTATGAGAAAAAATGCTATTGATATATAAATTAGTTTCTTCATAGTTCTTAAAATATTATGTTAGCTCCAAATTGATAAATAGTAAATGAGTTTGAATTTTGATTTTCACCATCAACCGAGGCACCTGCCCATTCAGGATCAAATCCTTCATACTTGGTCCATACATAAGGATTGACAATATTAATATAAAGTCTACATTTGTTCATTTTTATTTTTTGAATAAGATTTTGGGGAAGACTATATCCTAAACTCACATTTTGCAAACGTACAAATGATGCATCCTTATTAAACCCGGGATATCCATAATCTTCAGAATCTTCCCCCCAATAATCGCCCATATAAGCAGGTTGTGGGTATTCGTTAGAGTAACGAGCATCGGTGTAAGGATTTTCGCGCATGTAATAAGGTACGTCAAGTATTTGCTTGCTGTTAAAATCGGTAAACTCACGATGGAATGGACTGTAAATTAATACACCCTGCTTTGTATACAAAGTAGCCGACATATCCCAACCTTTATATTTCAAACGTGTTGACAAACTTCCGGTCCAATCGGGAATAGGTGAACCCAAAATTTCCATATCATTATCAATATCAATATTTCCATCATTATTCTGATCTTTTACTTTTGCCGTACCTTCCATCTCCTGAAGCTGATCTTCAGTTAATTCATCCCTTTGCCATACACCATCAAATTCCATGGCATAAACTACATTAACCGGTTGACCGATAAACCACCGGTTTGCCACATCATCTTCCTTTTTCCCGTATAGTTCAACAATCTCGTTGTTGTTTTTGGCAAAAGTGAAATTAGTCTCCCATTGGAAGTCACTGGTTTTAACATTTATAGTTCTCAACTGAAATTCGATACCTTGGTTCTTAACGGATCCCACATTATCCATCATGCTGGCCCAACCTGTTGGAATAGCAAGTTTTCTTTCCATAAGCAGGTTCAATGATAATTTATCGTATAGGTTCAGCTCACCCGAAACCCTATTATTGAAGAAGCCAAAGTCGATACCCAGGTTCCATTCACGAGTACGCTCCCAGGTTAGCTCCTTATTGGCAATGGCACTTGGTCTGAACCCATTTGCAATTACACCATTCCAATCGTAATACGTTTGAGTACTAACCGCAAACTGAGTTGTATAAGGATCAATATTATTATTACCAGTATAACCATAACTAAGTCTCATTTTAAGGTTATCAAGAGCTTCAATTGGTTTCATAAACTCCTCTTCACTCAGACGCCAGGCAATTGCTGCCGATGGGAAAAATGCCCATTTGTGCCCTTCTGCAAGTTTTGATGAGCCATCCCAACGAACCGAAGCAGTTAACATATATTTATCAGCGTAATCGTAATTCAATCTGCCTGTATAAGACATAAGCGTGCTTTCCTGAAATGAACTTGCAGCTGATAAGCTTGAAGCACTGCCAACATTATAAAATTCGGAGTTAAATGGTAAATCCCATCCAAAGCCGTACAAATATTCATAACGGTTCATTTGTAAAGAATGAATAAAGTCAAAATTCACCGTATTCAGTCCAATTTCTTTTGATGCGTGCAATTGATTATCCCATATATACGATAAATCGTTTGACATGGACATATAACCACCACCTGAGCTTTTAGTTTGCAACGGATCCCAGTATTCTCCAAGCCGGTTAAAAGTTATATTTGGTGAAAACGTGGTTTTCAGGCTTAGCCATTCTACCGGTATAAATTCCAGATAGAAATTTGAAATCACATAGTAATCCTGTGAGTTATAGCGGTTATTTTTCATAACAGCTAAAGGACTAACATTTCCTGATATGCCAACCATTGGAACCTGAATCATTTCATCGTCCCGGTTATATGCAGGCGTCCATGGTGGCATTCTGAAAAGTTGTTTCAATATACCGGTACTCCCCAGTTCACGGTTGGTATATGCCAAATTAATATTGGCACCCATTTTCCATTGTTCCAGAGCAAAGAAATCGATGTTTGCCTTAAAGTTGTATTTTTTGTAATATTGCCCGTTAACATTACCGTTATCAGACTGCATACCTGCACCAATCATATAACTAACCCCTTCAGCTCCGCCTGTTGCCGATACAAAGTGGTTGGTATTTACAGCCGGTTTAGTCATCAGGTCAAGCCAGTCAGTGTGACGTCCACTCTCAAGTACTTCCACCCAATAATCATGTGCATCGCCTTCTGCCGGAAAACCAAACATATCACCGGGAGCTACTAACTCGTCACCACGATACATCTTTTTAGCTATATCACGGTTCATAGTATATTCAATTCCTTCTTCATAATTTAAAAAATCTGGCATATTAGCAATAGCTCTTATACCAACAGAACCGGAATAACTCACTGATGCTTTTCCGCTACCACCAATATCTCCTTTTCGGGTTGTTACAATTACTACCCCGTTTGAGCCTCGCGAACCGTAAATAGCTGTTGAAGATGCATCTTTCAATATATCAATACGCTGTATATCATTCGGATTTAAAAAATTGATGTTATCCATCATTACACCGTCAATAACATACAGCGGATTGCCACCCGTAAGTGAGTTTACACCCCTTATTTCAATATCGTAATCGCTACCCACAAGTCCGGTTTTAGCTGTAATGTTAACACCTGCAACTTGACCCTGCATGGCTGCCATTGCACTTGATGTACCAACCGACACAAGATCCTCGTTGCTAATCGAAGATACAGCACCGGTAATGTCACGTTTTTTAATACTTCCGTAACCAACAACAACAACTTCATCAACATCAACAGTCGATTCCTTAAGTTTAATGTCAAATTCCTTTCTTCCTTCAACAGAAACCTCAACAGCTGCATAACCAATAAAAGAGGCTTTTATTACCGCATCATCAGGTATATTCGATAAAGAAAAGTTACCATTGGCATCGGTTACTGTACCATTGGTCGTGCCTACAACCACAACCGTAACTCCTGGCAAAGAAATACCATTATGGTCAATTACTGTTCCTGAAATACTTTTTTGTTGTTGACTACTACTTTTTTTGCTTCCAACATTCTTGGGTGAAATAACAATCTGTCGATCCATCACTACATAGTCAACATCCTGTCCTTCAAAAATTTCATCAAGAACAGTTTCGATGTTTTGGCCATCAATGTCAACAGATACAGTTCTGTCAACATCAACTAACTGATTATTATAAAGAAAAAAGAATTCAGTAGATTTTTCAATCTCCTTTAAAACATTTTTAATTGCAGATGATTCCATCTTCACACTCACAGCTGTATTCTGAGAATACGTGCCCGCTGCAAATGAAGAAAACACTGTAAAGCAGATTAGGAAAGTCGTTAGTTTCATAATAATAAACACTTTAAGTCGGGATACTTTTTTAAGTATACCCCAAGCTTTTGATAAATTTTCCATAAGTTTGTCAGGTTTAAATTAAACAATACTACCAATTCACATTGGTATTATAACTTAGCCTGTTTGCAACAGACTTGAAATTTGCAGGGAAGTACTCGCAATACTTTCCTGCTTTTTGGAATAAAAAATCATCCATCCATTTTACTTTTCTTTAAATACTATTTTTCGTTTTGTATATGAATTATCCGATAATTTTCGTGCTGGTTCAATTTCATATTCCATTGGTGATGAAAGTGCAAGCAACTTTAATATTTGCTCAAGACTCTCATCAATAAAAGTCGCTGTAAAACGATAATCGTTTAACGATTGTCCTTTAATTTCAACATCTACATTGTACCAGTTTTCTAGGCGAAAAGCCAACTTCTCGATGGGGTCGTTATTGAAAACAATACGTCCATCCATCCATGCTGTGTACCGCTCTTTTAAATTAATGTCAGAGTATGATATCAATTCTTTTTCTTTATTATAAGTTGCCACTTCGTTGGGCGATAGTTCCAATACCTTACTATATTGCCCGTTATACATTTTAACCAATTCAACCGAGCCTTCAAGCAACGCAACTGTTATTTCGGGTTCGTTGTTATATGCCGAAACATTAAATGAAGTTCCAAGAACTTTAACATCAATTGATGAAGTTTGAACAATGAATGGTTTTTCTGAATTTTTAGCCACTTTAAAAAAGCCTTCACCCACAAGTTCAACTTTTCTATCATCTCCAACCCTGAATGATACTGGGAATTTCAATTTGCTGCCTGAATTGAGCCAAACCCGGGTTCCATCGGCCAGTGTTAGGTTACTTTGTGTTCCATACGAAGTTTTTACTTCACGATAAATAGTTTCTTCTGTAATTGTATTCAGAGGTCTTTCAGTTATAAAGTAATTATAAAATACAGAAAGAGCTATGGCTATAACTACAACAGCTGCAGCCTGGCGTAGAATATTAATAACTTTACGTTTTTTAAATGAGAAATGAATCTTCTTCTTTGTATTTCTCAAAGCATCTTCTACATTAACGCTGTCAGAAACAACAAATCTTTTTGTTTTTTTCCACAATGTGAGATATGCTTCAAATTCCTGTTTGTTCTGATCGGAAGCTTCAATCCAGTTTTCTACCTTTTTTATCTCGTCTTCAGTAGCCCTTTTATTGAAGTACTTTAAAAATAAATGTTGTATTGAAAAATTCTTCTCCGTCATCTATAAAATATTGCATTGTTTATCTTATAGACGTAAACAAATAGCAGATACCCTATGTCAGTATTTTTTTTTATGAAAGTTAACGGTTATTTTAAGTAGCAGAGCTGACGGGTTTCAATGTTTAAAAGATGTCCCCACTTATGTAATAAGAAAGTCACTCAGTTCGCGCCTGAGCACTACAAGCGCCCTGCTTATCAGTGCTTCGACAGCCTTTCGTGAAACGCCCATTTTCTCGGCAATTTCCTTATAAGTCAAACACTCAAAACGACTGTACTCAAAAGCTTTACGGGTACGATCGGGCAAGGTGGCCAGCGCTAATATCAACTGTTCTTCAAATTCATGTGCCTGTGTTTCGTCCTCCAGATTAGGCAGTTGCACAATTACTGATGCCCTGACTTTAAGATTATCAGCCACTTTAGCAGTTCGCAAATAATCAATACACCGGTTACGCACCATTGTTAACAGGTACGACGATAATTTTTTAATTTTATGAGCTTCGCCTCGTTTCTCCCACAAACGGATAAAACATTCCTGTACAAGACTTTGTGCCAAGTCGAGGTCATGAACATAACTCACGGCCTGGGCACATAAAGCCTTATAATATCTTCTGAAAATAAAGTCGAATGCTTTTTCTTCCCCATTCTGTAATTCAGAAATAATATACTCCAGATTAATGTCGTTTTCATTGAGTATCATCTACAATTAGATTTAGTTAGCTCCCCATTTCGTACTTTCAATATACGATTTTTTTCACTTCACTTCACTTCACTTCACTTCAAAACAATATTCCCCCGAACCAATTTCAAATGTCACAAAACCCCCGTTTGCGTCAACAACGTCAATATCTGAAATTTCATTTACGGGCTTGTTGCTCTCGGTTATACTTTCTACCGATTCAGCCGGTATTTCAACAATAGCCGTGCTGTTTACCGGTACCTCAACATACAGTTTTACTTTTCCTTTGCTACGCTCCCATTCCGATACAACCTCCCCGTAGGGTGAATTGAAAGTTGTTCTTGTTTGTCTGATATCTCCCACCATTTGTGGTGCAATTTTAAGCTGCTTATAAGCTACCGAACTTTCTGTTTGTTCTATACCTCCCAGTCCACCATAAAACCATTCCATAAGGTGGCCAAGCATCAAATGGTTGTTCGACACTTCTTCGAGTGCTGCCCACGACTCGGTCAATGCCGTTGCCCCTTTCTTCAATTGATAGCCATACCCCGGCACATCGTCGCGGGCATTCATTTCGTACAGCAATTGCCCGCCACCATTATTCTGCAATGCTTTCACCAGGTAATGAAAACCTACATCGCCGGCTGTGAGTGCTTTATTATCGTTCTCAATCGATTCAACAAGTGTTTTAAATATGGCAGGTTTATCTTCTTCATCAACCAAGCCCATCACAAGAGGCATCGAAATGGCCGTTTGACTTCCGGTAGAATAGATACCGGTTTCAGGATCAAGAAATTTTTCATTAAAAGCTGTTTTGATCTCAGCTGCCCAGTCGGCATACATCTTCTGCTCACCTGGTTTGCCAATAACACCTGCCATTTCCGACATCAGTTTTACATCGGAATAATAAATGGCCGTACCTGTAACCGTGCGTGGTGTTAATTGCGCAATACCCGGACGCTCGGATCCCAGGTCGTACCAGTCGCCCAAGCCATGATCAAGAATGTGGTTTACCGAGGTATCGCGCAGATACTCTGCATAGCGCCCCATCATGTCCCACGAACGTTCAATAATTTCAGTGTCGCCATACCATTTGTACAGCAACCAGGGCACCTGTATTGATGCACTGCCCCACTCCGGCGAATCGCGAAACCATTCCCAAAATTCAACATATTCAGGGGCAATATCGGGAACAAGCCCATCAGGTGTTTGAGCTGCAATCATGTCTTCAAGCTGCTTACGGTAGGTATGGTAAATATCGTAATTGTAATGAATGCCGCCACCCATCAGGTAAAGCTGTTCGAGCCAGCCCAGTTTTTCGCGGTGCGGACAATCGGTCATCACACTCGCGTAATTGCTGCGTATTGCCCAATCAATCAACGAATAAACATCATTAAACAGCTCGTACGATGTTTCAAAACTTCCCTGTTTGGGAGCATTAACATGGGTATGCTTAAGGGCAATGTCAAGTACTACCGGCAATTGTTGATTTCCATCAAGCGAATCAGGACGGGCACCGCGCACCTCAACATACCGGAAACCGTAATAAGTGAACTGCGGTGTCCAGGTTTCAACACCATCGCCCTTGCAAATGTAGGTGTAATAATGCCAGCGACCTGTGGCACGCTGATTGGCACGGTTTTCATTAGTTTTTAGCTCGGCCGGATAAAAATAAATGGTATCGCCCTTTTCACCCTGCACTTTTACCGATGGCACTCCCGATGCATTTTGCCCAAAGTCATACAAATAAATGCCTGCCGTTTTATCAATTACCTCAAGCGATTTTGCGTCGATAATTTGTGTAATTTCCAGCGGATAATCCAGTTCGGGACGTAATTCCTTAACGTGTGAATTGACAAGCCTTGCATTTTGCCAGCCCGTATCGTCAAAACCCGGCGTATTCCAGCCATCCTGTTCCAGTGTGGCGTTGTAAGTTTCGCCTGAGTAAATGCTGCTAAAAGTAATTGGCCCCGACGCCACTTTCCATGACTGATCAGACACAATATTCTCCGTCGAACCATCACTATATTCAAGTTTCACAAACATGCGCAGCATGGGGTTACCATAAGCTGTCATCAGCTTGCGGTAGCGCTCGTTGGGGATATTAAAAAAACCATTGCCCAGCATTACCCCAAAAGCATTTTCACCCTGCATAAGTTCAGCTGTTATATCGTAGGTATTGTAAAAAGCATAATCATCGTAGTGCGTCCATCCCGGAGCCAGAAAGCTGTTGCCCACCTTACTGCCGTTCAAAAACAGTTCGTAATGACCCATACCCGACACAAAAACAAGTGCCATCTTTAATTTCTTCTTCACTTCAAAATCTTTCCGCAGCAAAGGCAAAACATGATCTCCGCTTTTAACGCCTCGCCATTCCTTGTTGCTTCCCGGCAAGTGCACTCCCGGCACAATACGTCCGTCGTCATCCAGTTCATCGTAACCGATCCATTCCGATTTTTCCCACTCAACCCCCTCTAATCGGGTTACAAACGACGACGTCTCGCTCCATGCCGATTCATTCCCTTGATTATCCCACACTTTCACTTTCCAATAATATCTTTTGCCCGGTTCAAGCACATTGCCGTCGTATTTAACAAGTATGCTCGCGTCCGACTCAACCTTATCGGTGTTCCATAAAGCCTCATTTCCATTCAGTTCATCCTTATTGGCTGCCAACAACACCCGGTAAGCCGTTTGTTCAACCCCGCGTTCTTCCGATCCCAGTATCCATCCCAGCCTAAAGCCCGTTAAAGGCATCCCAACCGGTTGCGCTTTAAATTCGCATGTTGTGCTTTGCACCTCAATTTTTGGCGTCGAGCATGCTGCCAACGCCATCAATGCCATAAACAAAGCAATTCGTCCAATCAATTTCATATCTGTTCAATTTTTGATTTCAAAAACAATAAAATTTGGCGTGCTTATCGGCCTGCGGCTTCAAGCTGTCTTGTGGCTTCCGTGTTCCGCTCGTCGTGCCGGGGGCTCATTCTAATCGCCCCGGCTCTCCGGCTCCACATCGGTGGCCACGGCGTCAGGCTTTCCACCTCCGTCCGGCCCGGGCTTCGTTCAACGCTCCCAAACAATCACATCCTTCCTTCTTTCAGCCGGGCTCACTTCCAATTTTATCACTTTCCCGTTTTTCATTTCGGCCTCCACAATGGTGTTGCCAGGGGCATGCAACTTAAAATGCACATCGTGGTCTTTAGGCCATGCCGGAAACAAGATAAGAGAATCGCCGGCAGTTTGAAGCAGCATTTCCTGCAAGGCTATCATTCCCGATCCACCCCAATTATGATCGGGCACCCAGTCGAAACCGGGTCCCCAAAACGCAGGAAACCTTCGTCCCGAATCACCCAGTTTCAATTGTACTAAACGTGCAGCCTCATTAGTCAAGCCAAGCCGGGCTGCCCAAATTGCATCCTGTTTCCAACTGGCGTGACCTCTGAATTTCAAAGCATCAGGATCGTATTTGTACGTGTTAACTGCAATCTCCAAATCAGGTTTTCCCACGCCATACATTCCCCACGGATAAACAGGATACAACTGCGGAGTTTCGGTGTTGTTGATGCGTTCCCACATTCTGGCCGGTGCAATCATTTTATGTCCGTCGATTTCCCTAAATTCAATATCAGGTATCCGTTCTGAGAATTCAGACCACTTTTTAGTTTCATCATCACTCAAATACTCATCCGATAATGCCAACAATTCTTGTGTAACCACTTTAAGTGCAGCAACAGTAGTGCTTGCATTGGTTGCCATTTTATAGGTTTCGCACGACGATCCGGGATACAGCACCAACTTACCTTCAGCATCGAACACCATACGTCCCCTATGCCGCGCCAGGTATTGATAGTGCTCATCGAAAAAGGTAAGGCAACTCTGTATCATCGGCATATATTCTGCAATGTCTTTTCCTTTATATTGATGCCACAAAATCGCCATGTAACAAAATTCGAGCGATGTATCCCACTGGTATTCAAGCCAGGCATTGTATTGCATTCCATTATCGTACCATTCGGGTCGTTCCCATCCGTATTCGCTGGGATTAGGCAGACCAAAATTTTCAATTTGTTCGGTAAAGCTGGCACCTTCGTGTCCCCAGTAAAATTTGCTTCGCATTTCAGCATTTCCCAAAAGGTTCTTATAAAAGTCGAGCTGAGGTTTCAGCATATCAGTATCTCCGCTTTTGAACATCGGGAAATAAACCAATCGTTGATTCTGGGCTGTAAATGTACCGCCTCCCCAGTTGCGAAAATCGGGTGTGAATGCACGGTTTTCGTTTGTATAAACCGGATCAAAAGTAAAAAGTCCGCCATTGAAACGGGTTGGATACTGACCATAAGCATTGCAAGCTAACATGTAACGGAATAATTGATAGTTCCGGGCAATTTCTTCACTAAGCAAGGTATCGTTCGGAGCCGATTCAAACTGTATAAAGCTGCGGTTCCAGTACGATTGCCACCAGTCTTCTGTTATTTTTTTTTGCATTGAATTGTTGTACAGCGCTTCGTCTGCAACTGACTTAAGTGTTGACTTCCATTCGTTTACCGAATTTGCTTTTTGAATGTTTAGTACAACTTTAAACGATTGCTTTTGGGCGGGTTTTATGGTCTGAAGCTGCCATCCTTTGTAATTAGTGTTTACATATTTACCATTCGAAATGCCTGCCTGTTCAAAGTTTTCGCCAAACATACAACCGCCTGAAATAAGGTTTTTAAGCGGATTGAAAAGACGGTCCTTCACGGCATTCATTCCCTGTTGTTCAACGGTAACATCAAATACTGTTTCACCTTTGTTCTGATGATAAAAAACAACCTTCTCCTCCTCGAATGCTATTTCATCCTTTTTCATCATCAATCCTTCGGGTGGCGCCCACTTGTAGCTGTTCTGAAAACTTTCGTTTTTTTCCATTTCGCGATCGGCATATCGCCAGCTTTCGTAAGTGGCAGTAGCTTCGATGACCTTATTGCTTTCTATTTCAACATGAACTACGGGATGGAAAACATCAACCCAAATAGTTACTTCGGCCTCTACCCCATCTTTTTCGCCTTTTAAAATTACATGTCCCTTTTCCAGAACCAGCTCCTGACGGAATGATTCTCCATCGAAGGGATTAGGATTAAGTTGCAAACGCACACGACCGGCTTTCAAAAAGGAATTGTTCTCGTCGAACGCTCCGCTTTGCTGCATGTAAAGCAGGATGTCGCCGTCTTCGCTCCATACGTTCAGCCCGATATCGCCACCCCCGCAGGGCATCGATTCGGAAGAATTCTGGCTGGGTGATTTCCACACCGGGTTATACTTGTGTGTATAGTGCTCCGCTGCTAAAAGTTGTACGGCCATAAAAACAATGACAACTACACTTAATATTTTAATCCTATCCATTTCAATTTATTTTATAATGAATATTCGTTTTTACACCTATTCTGCAAATCGAAAATGTTATAATTTCTTACCCGAAAAGACGCAAAGGACACAAAATATATTTTTTACGTTTGTGGGCTTATAATATTTACTCACCACATCATCCAATGACTACTGCTGGCAGTTAAAACGACCAGTCCCTTCCTGTCCCAAATATCGGTAAACTCGTATCGGTAACTATTGACTTTTTTCTTATTTCGTGACAGCACTAAAACACATGTTTTTTTAAGACTTTGATAAGAAAACTTCGAGAACAAGGCTTGCGATACTTTCTTTTCAGGAGTTTACTTTTGTAAATGACTGATAAGAAAGGTGAGCGTAACGCAGTTATCGGAGTTTTCTTGCAAAGGCTATTTACCAATCATCGGTACGGAATGACGATAACGGCAGCCCTTCGGTGCTGAACAACTGCCCTTTTACACAGTCTTTAAATGCGTAGCGCACGGCTACAGGCTCTTTCACATGTGGCGATG
>JAQICD010000121.1 GCA_027858715.1 Prolixibacteraceae bacterium | reverse complement strand
TATCATACCACGCTCGTTGATGAGTTTTTGACCATTTTGGTTGAATACGATAACTTTCCAACCGGGCATTATTACGATATGCGGAAGGCACTGAATAAAATTCGTGTTCAGGGAACATTTCTCGAACCGGAGGAGTTGTTTGATCTTCGCCGTTCGCTTGATACCATTCGGGGTATAATCTATTTTTTTAAAGGCGATAAAGGAGAAAGATTTCCCAACCTTAAAGAATTGACAACCGATATTGAAGTTTTTCAAAATACGGTTAAAGCCATCGATGTAATACTCGATAAACAAGGTAAGATAAAGGATAATGCTTCGCCCGGATTACGCGAAATCCGCAGTCAGATTTTTTCACTCCAAAGCAGTATTAGTAAACGAATGCAACAAATTCTTCGTCAGTTGCAAGCCGATGGTATTGTTGATGAAGATGCTGCCGTGGCCATGCGCGAAGGACGCCCTGTGGTTCCGGTTGTAGCGGCCAATAAAAAGAAAATTTCGGGTATTGTGCACGATGAATCATCGAGCGGTAAAACGGCCTTTATCGAGCCCGGTGCCATTGTTGAAATGAACAACCGCCTGCGAGAATACCACAATGCTGAACGTCGCGAAATCATAAAAATACTCACAACGTTTGCTGATAACCTGCGTCCCGATATCGAAGAAATTGTTATTTCGTATGTTTTTCTTGGACGTATCGACTTCATACGTGCTAAAGCTAAGCTGGCCCGGCAGTTCGAGTGTGTTAAACCCGACCTGCGAGATGAACCGTTTTTCGATTGGCATTATGCCCGGCATCCATTGCTGGTTGAGGCACTGGCAAAAGAAAACAAAGAAATGGTTCCGCTGAAATTGCGCATGGACGAGCCTAACCGTATTTTGCTTATTTCGGGGCCAAATGCCGGGGGTAAATCGGTATGCCTTAAAACAGTGGGGATTATTCAGTACATGTTGCAATGTGGTTTGCTGATTCCGCTTGCCGAAGGTTCGCGTGTTGGAATTTTTAAGTCAATTTTTATCGATATTGGAGATGAGCAGTCTATTGAGAACGACCTTAGCACTTATTCGTCACACCTGATGCACATGAAGTTTTTTACTCAAAACTGCAATAAAAACTCGCTGGTGCTGATTGATGAGTTTGGAACCGGAACTGAACCCATGCTTGGCGGTTCTATTGCCGAAGCAGTTCTTAACAGGTTGAACCAGCTTGAGACATACGGGATTATTACAACACACTATACCAACCTGAAACATTTTGGTTCATCGAACAAGGGCATTGTAAATGGTGCCATGCTTTACAATACCAAAGAAATGAGACCACTATTTCAGTTGCAAATAGGAAAACCCGGCAGTTCGTTTGCTTTCGAAATCGCACGGAGCATTGGTTTATCGGAAGAAATACTGAAAGAGGCAACCGATAAGCTTGGAAAAGAGCATGTTGATTATGATAAAAACCTGCGCGAAATTGTACGAGATAAACACTACTGGGAGAGTAAACGACTACGCATCCGTAAGGTCGAGAAGTCGCTCGATTCGTTAAGCGACGAGTATCAAAATGAACTTGACAATACGCGGCAAATGCGCAAAGAAATTATTGCCAAAGCCAAAAAAGAGGCACAAGAAATTATTGAAGATGCCAACCGCACCATCGAAAATACCATCCGCGAAATACGTGAGAGCCAGGCAGAAAAGGAGCGAACCAAAGAGATTCGTAAAAATCTGACCAAAGAGAAGGATAAGATTGAACAAATAGATCCGGAGAAGGAAAAGAAGATTGCCAAAAAAATAGAACAGCTTCAGCGCCGGCAAAAGAAAAAGGTCAAAAAGAAGAAAGATAATACAACGCCGGCTCATCAGCAACCTGCCACTAAGCCAGCCAAACCTCAGTTTAATCCCGGAGATAAAATAAGGTTGAAAGATACCGGCAGCGTGGGCGAAATTATCGATATTGATAAAAATAAGGTGGTGGTGGCTTTGGGTAACCTCGTTTCTACAACTTCCATCGATAAAATTGAGCCCTTAAGCAATAACGATGTTAAACGACAAAACCAGGAAGAGCGCATGAAACCGAAAAGCGACAGCCTGCAGCGCACTAATAGCATTCTGGGTAAGAAAATGGATTTTAAACCCGATATCGATGTGCGTGGTCAGCGGGCCGAAGAGGCTTTGTCTAATATTCAGGCATTCATCGATGAAGCTATTATGGTTGGTGCGTCGAAAGTGCGAATTTTGCACGGGAAAGGCTACGGTATTCTGAAGGAGGTAATTCGTAACTACCTAAAATCAGAGCTTGCAGTGAAATCGGTTAAAGATGAACATGTGCAATTCGGAGGCTCAGGTATTACTATTGTTGAATTGGATTAATTATGGCCAAAAAGATAAAAAGCAGCGACCTGTCGAAGCTGAAGAAGAAACTTACAGGAGAACTCAGATTCGACCAAATTTCTAAGATTTTATACGCGACCGATGCATCGGCTTATCGGGAGATTCCGATTGGTGTAGCTATTCCACAAACAAAAAACGATTTACAGGAGCTTGTCTGTTTTGCCCGTGAAAACAGAACGTCGATTATTCCGCGTGGTGCCGGAACTTCGTTAGCCGGTCAGGTGGTAGGCGAGGGCATTGTTGTTGATATGTCGCGTAATTTTAACCGCATCATCGAAGTGAATGCCAGGAAAAAATGGGTGCGTGTTGAACCTGGGGTAGTGCTTACTGAGCTAAACATGGAGTTGAGTAAGCATGGCTTAATGTTTGGCCCCGAAACGTCAACGGCCAATCGTTGCACCATGGGTGGGATGCTTGGAAATAACAGTTG
>JAQICD010000066.1 GCA_027858715.1 Prolixibacteraceae bacterium | reverse complement strand
TATTACCGTAAATATCATTTGCACCTGAGTTTTCTTCTAACCATCTTTCCGTCTCCAATTCGCTTGATGGATGGATTAATTTGGCTGTCAGCAGTTTTTGAGCTATCACAATTTCTTTATCAGACATATTGGTGTCTGCCAAGATTTGGGAGAGATTGAGTTTGTCAAAAGCTTGTTTTACCAACCACTCGCCACCTATGCTTTTGCTCTCCAGCTCCTCTATGTAGGTAGTAATTTTGTTCTGTCTGAAATTTTCAAGTTGGGTTAACACTTTTTGATGCTGAACAGGGCATCGGCCAGGGATTGGAGCGGTAGCCCGTTGCAGGAGTTGGCTTGCGTGAACGGGAGTGGCAGGGCGACCAGGGGGAGCCACTGCCACGACCTGTGAACGCAGGCAACAACAAAACGGCTACAAGCGGAAAGCCCGCAGGCCGCCAAAAACAAATCTTTTGTTACGGGATAGGGATGATCATTGATAATCCGGTGATTTGTGGAGAAACTACAGGATAGATTCGAAGCGGATTGTCTTGGTCGTTTTTGGCAACAAAAAGTCCGATAGCAGTTGCACTGACTGCACCTGCTATCACATCGCTGAGCCAGTGACGGTTATAATACATGCGCTGAAAACCAGCAGCAGATGCAAGTCCATAACTTACCCATGTCACCCAACTCGTATCACGGTATCGCCAGGCAACAACCGAAGCCACAGCAAAGGCCATTGTGGTGTGACCAGAATAGAACGAACGTCCGTTTGAGTGAATATCCCAGCTATGCGGATCAGGCTCCTGCCAGTGATTAGGACGTTGACGCCCACTGATTGCTTTAACTGTACGTGTGAGCAGGGCGCTATAAAAACAGCTTTCGGCAATCATATACGCAGTTTCGAGGGTGTAATTATTTTTTGTAACGAAACTGGTAGTGGCAAACCCGGCGAAAATTGTAAGCGGTATGTAGAAATCTACATATTCGAAAGGTAGCAGACTTTTTTCGATAAGGGTATTTCTATTTGTACTGAGATATTGCTGAACGGGTTTATCGATAAAAAACACCGATGCGGTTGTTAACGCAGCCGAAGTGCCTAGCACCATCCAGTCGGTTTTATTCCATGTGGCAGGCGATTTAACCAAGCCGACTCCGGTATTGACAAAATGACTGAATGATTTACGCACCAACGAATCGGGTTGTGATTTTACTGCCGGTGATAGTGCCAGAAAAATTACAATCCATACCGCTAAAGTTACTTTCTTACATGCACCTGTCATTGCATCGGCTGTTAAATTGTTAGTCGTACTTTTTGGCTTGTTCCCATATTTCATTCATCTCGTCGAGACTCAAATCGTGGAGCGAGCGGCCTTTGTGCATGGTGTTTTCTTCGAGATAGCTGAAACGTTTTATAAATTTAAGGTTTGTTCGCTCCAATGCAGCCTCGGGGTCGATATTGTAAAGGCGGGCAGCGTTAATCATCGAGAACAACAGGTCGCCAAACTCTTTTTCCATTTCGGCTTGCTTGTTGTTTTTTAGTTCGTACTCGAACTCGGCAAACTCTTCGCGCACTTTATCCCATACCTGCTCTTTTTCTTCCCAGTCGAAGCCTACCCCACGCACTTTTTCCTGTATGCGGTTGGCTTTCACAACGGCCGGCAATGATTTTGGCACACCTTCGAGTACACGTTTTTTGCGTCCTTTTTCTTTTAATTTAAGAGCCTCCCAGTTTTGTGATACTTTTTCGGCGCTGTTGGCTTCGACCTCGCCAAAAACATGTGGGTGACGGAAAACAAGTTTATCGCACAACGAATCAATGACATCGGCAATATCGAAAGCTTTTTTTTCTTCGCCAATTTTGGCATAAAATACAATGTGAAGCAAGATATCGCCCAGCTCTTTTTTTATTTCCTGCAGATTGTTATCGAGAATGGCTTCGCCCAGCTCGTAGGTTTCTTCGATGGTAAGCTTACGAAGGCTTTCGAGAGTTTGCTCCCTATCCCAGGGACATTTTTCGCGAAGCTCGTCCATTATTTTAAGTAAGCGTTCGAACTGTTGTAATTTACGTTCCATATTTTTAAAATAAAAAATCCCGCCGGTTGACAGGATTATCGATTATGTGTTTTTTGATTAAAATAATCCGTGAATTTGCGCGTCGATGCGATCGATAATTTTGCTAAGGTCTTCGTTATTGTTCTGGAAATTCATGTCATCGACATTGACAATGAGCAGTTTGCTATCAGTATAACGACTAACCCACATTTCGTACCGTTCGTTAAGCATTTTAAGGTAATCGAGCCTGATTGACTCCTCGTACTCGCGTCCGCGAAGCTGTATTTGGCTAACAAGCGTGGGTACCGTGGCTCGAAGATAAATTAGCAAATCGGGTGGCTGAATAAGCCCAACCATAAGCCGAAACAACGACTTATAGTTTTCAAAATCTCGGGTTGACATCAAGCCCATATCGTGTAGATTAGGCGCAAATATCTCGGCATCTTCGTAAATGGTACGATCCTGAATAATGGTGTTGTCTGATTTACGGATATCAACAATTTGATTGAAACGGCTGTTGAGAAAATAAATCTGCAAGTTAAACGACCAACGCTGCATATCGTTATAAAAATCGTTCAGATAAGGATTATCATCAACCGTTTCGTAATTAGGCTCCCAATTGTAATGTTTAGCCAATAAAGTAGTAAGTGTTGTTTTGCCTGCACCAATATTTCCGGCAACTGCTATATGCATTGTATTTTATTTTATTTGTTATTATCCAGTTTTATTAGTTCGAGCAACGAGTCGAGATATTCGCGATCGTTAGCCAATCGAGGTATTTTATTCTGACCACCCACTTTCCCCCGAGTCTTCATCCAGTTATAGAACGCGCCTTTTGGCGCATTTACTATTTCGAGTTGCTTCAGTGTGAGGTTTTTGAAACGTTTAGCTTCATAATCAGAATTAACCTGCTGTAGCTCTTCGTCGAGTATTTTTGCAAAGGCATCGATGTTTACGGGCTCAGCTTCGAACTCAATAATCCACTGGTGGCAACCTTTGTGCTCGGTATCCATAAACACCGGGCCGGCAGTAAACTCGCTGATTATAGCGCCGGTTTTTTCACAGGTTTTATCGAGCCCTTTAATGGCATTATCAATTATCAGCTCTTCGCCAAATGCATTGATAAAATGCTTGGTACGGCCTGTAATTTTTATTTTAAACGGATACGTTTCGGTAAACATCACCGTATCGCCAATAATATAACGCCACAGCCCACCGTTTGTTGAGATAACTATTGCATAATTCTTTCCCACTTCAACCTCATCAAGGCGAATTGCCTTTCGGTTTTCGTCGAAAAAATGCGCCATATCGATAAACTCGTAATAAATTCCATTATCAAGCATCAGCAACATATCGTCCTTCGAAAGGTCGTTTTGAAAAGCGAAAAATCCTTCGGAAGCATTGTAGGTATTCATATACCGCATTGAATTGCTGGGAATAAGCTTTTTGTATTGCTCGCGGTAAGGTTCAAAATTAATACCTCCATGGACAAACACTTCAAGGTTTGGCCAAACCTCAAGGAGGTTGTCTTTACCAGAAATATCGAGAATGCGTTTAATGAGCACCAGGAACCACGAAGGAACCCCGGCAAAACTGGTTATGTTTTCTTTTATGGTTGATTGAGCAATTTTTTCAATCTTTTCTTCGAAATCGGGTATGAGTGCAATTTCGGAAGGAGGTGTATTTTTGAAACGACTCAAAAAGGGAAGATTGTGCAACATCACAGCCGATAAATCGCCGGTACGAATGCTTTTGTTCAGCTGGCTCACCTTATGGCTTCCGCCTATAGTCAGGTTTTTTCCTTTTAAAAAGTTGGTTTCGGGGTTGTTTTTAAGATAATGCGCATACACATCGACCGATGCTTTTAAATGACAATTATCGAGTGAATCTTCACTTACAGGTATATATTTGCTTTTATCGTTTGTGGTACCCGACGATTTGGCAAACCACTTGACAGAACCGGGCCATAAAATATTCTTTTCGCCTTCAACCATACGCTCAATGTATGGCTTTAAAACATCATAATCGGTTAAAGGCACATTCTTATTATAAGATGTACTCTCTTGAATACCGGGATAACCGTACTTGTCGCCCCATTCTGTATTTGCTGCTTTCTCTAAAAGTCCCTTCAAAACTTTTTCCTGTTGCTCTACAGGATATTTGCAGAAATATTCGTATTTTTTGTACCTGTTTGAAAAGATTTTTTCAATACCCCGGTTAAAGATTTTAATCATACTTTTTTTTCGTATTTCAAAACGACGCAAATTAATAAAAAAATAAGTTCTATTGAATACGACATGTTAAATAGATTCTATTTTTGTATAAATATTAGAATTATAAATTTAAATGAATGAACTACATCGACCTGATTATTATCATTCTGCTAGTTATTTCGGCTGTAAAAGGAGCAACTAAAGGTTTTATATACGAAATTGCTTCGCTGGCGGCTTTGATTGCCGGAGTTTGGGGTGCAGTAAAGTTTTCGGGAGCTACCGAAGCGTACCTGGTTAACCGACTTAACTTCACCAACCAATATATCAACATTATTGCCTTCGTAATTACATTACTCATTATCATTGTAGTGATTCACTTCATAGGAAAAGCTATTGAGAAAATTATTCAATCAATTTCTTTAGGCGTTATCAACAGGTTGCTGGGCTTGGTTTTTTCGGTAATAAAAACAGCATTTATTCTGGGCATTGTTATTTTGCTTCTCGAAAAAATTGATGAAAACGTTTCGTTTATGCCAAAAGATAAAGTGCAAGAATCGAGGCTATATTCTCCGTTGCAAAACTTAACTATTTCAATCTTTCCGTTTATGATTGAACTGTACGAGAATATAAAAGAAAAACAAGACGACACTAACGATGAAGAAGAACCGGATGACCGGAAAAATGAAAAACCGAATTTGATATAAGAACATTAGATAGTTAGATTTTAGACACAAGACAAATGGACTCCATAATGCGCTAAATACCAACAACTTAAACAAATATCACATCAGGGCATAAACAACTCATCGTCAATGTCTTAAAAATACTTAACGAACTATTGTAAGAAACATTTTTGAGAATTAAGGTATTGGCAGTTGTTTTTTGAACATTTCGGAATTCTGTTGGTTTTATTACCAAATTTCACAATAATTACAGCAAACAATGAACGATATAGTAATATTTTCATCGAAAAACCCTGCAACAACTAAAGAAAATGAAGCCATCGTTGATTTTTTATACAACCACCTTGACGAATTTGGAGATCCCAAAGAAGACATAACTAAGGCTGTTAATTACACACTAAAGAAAACAAATTCGTTTGGAGGATTTGTTATAAGTCTTACTGAAGGCGACAAAATAATTGGCGCTGTTGTTGTAAACCGAACAGGCATGGATGGTTACATCCCCGAAAACATATTGGTTTACATAGCCATTAGCAAAAACTACAGAGGACAAGGACTTGGGGAAAAGTTGATGCAAACTGCAATAGAAACAGCCGACGGTGATATTGCCTTGCACGTTGAACCTGATAATCCGGCTCGAAAGCTATACGAGAAACTGGGTTTTACAAGCAAGTACCTCGAAATGCGTTACAAGAAAAACTAAGAAAATGGCTTACATCACACTCGACCAAAAAAAACTAAAAGAGAATTACGCGTACTTAGATAAACTTTTCGGAAAACACAACATTGATTGGGCCATTGTAACCAAAATGCTATGTGGCAACAAAACCTACCTGAAAGAAGTGCTCGATATGGGCATACAACAGGTTTGCGACTCACGCGTATCGAATCTGAAAGCAATAAAATCGGTTAATCCTAATATTGAAACCATATACATAAAACCGCCTCCTAAGCGGTCGATACCAAACATAATACGTTATTCAGACATAAGTATGAACACTTCGTTCGAAACTGTTAAATTATTATCGGACGAGGCTGTTAAGCAAAATAAAAACCACAAAATCATCATAATGATTGAAATGGGTGAATTGCGAGAAGGCGTACTACGCGACGAAGTTGTTGACTTCTATTCAAGGGTTTTCGAGCTTCCCAATATTGAAGTAATTGGAATTGGAACCAATTTGAGCTGTTTGTACGGTGTGCTTCCTAACCAGGACAAACTGATACAGTTAAGCCTTTACAAGCAACTGATAGAACAAAAATTCAATATAAAGATACCGTATGTTTCGGGAGGCAGTTCGGTTACAATCCCTCTAATAAACCAAGGTTTGCTACCCGAAAGCGTTAACCATTTCAGAGTTGGCGAAACTTTATTTCTGGGCACCAATGTTTATGACGGCACACCCTTTGATTTTATGCACAACGATGTTTTTAGAATTTATGCCGAAATAATTGAACTATTTGAGAAACCAACCATTCCACAGGGCGATATGGGGCACAATGTTGAAGGCGACACCTTCGAGTTTGATCAGGACAAGTCGGGCGAAACATCGTACAGAGCGCTTATTGACTTAGGACTTTTGGACATTGAACAGAACCACCTCTTCCCCACCAGCGACTCCTGCTCATTGGCAGGTGCCAGCTCAGACATGATTGTTGTTGATTTGGGCAAAAATATCAAGAACTACAAAGTGGGCGATTTACTTGAGTTTAAAACCGACTACATGGGCGCATTGAGGTTGTTAAATTCGAGGTATATTGATAAAAAGGTTGAGAAATAAACGCCCCACCCTAAAGCCCCCGTGTATCCTCCATCAGGGTAGGACAAAAAACTACGAACATACTTGATGAGGAACTTACACAAAACCACATAACAGCTCAATATCAGCAACAATAGATCGTTAGATTTTAGACCCAAGACAATAGACTAATGAGAGCCAATAGTCCAATGGATCACCTCTCCTTTTCCATAATTTAATGATTCGATTTTACTTTATAAGACGAAAATAAAAATGGACTTATTACAAGATACTGAAAAAAGTTGTTTAAAATTGAGTAGAAACATCCAGAGAACTTTAAAAGTGAGTTTAGAGTGCCCTCCCCCGTTCCACAACCGTCTTTACGCTTCCATTTTCCTGTACAATTTTTCTAAATATTGAAAAGATAACATAGATTCATTGCCAAACAATGTTATTAGTTGTAATTTAGAACATTATTAAATATATAAAAAATAATTTATGGCTAATCAGGAATACAGTGCAGATGAAATAACACAATTCATAAAAAAGTATTACAAGGCAGCAATTATTATTGTTGTGCTTTTAGTTGTTGGATTTGGTTCTTTCTTCCAGATAGGCACGGAAGAAGAGGGAGTAGTAACACGTTTCGGCAAACATGTAAGGACAGTTACGCCCGGATTGAAAATGAAAATACCCTTTATGGAAAAGGTTTACAAAGTACCTGTGGAAAGGCAAAAAAAGCAAGAGTTTGGTTTTCGTACGCAGCAGGCAGGGGTCAGAACCCAATACAGTCGCACGGGTTCCGTCACGGAAGATGAAGCTATCATGCTGACAGGTGATTTGAACCTTGCCAATGTGCAGTGGGTGGTACAATACCGCGTAAGCGATCCTTACAATTACTTGTTCAAGGTACGCAACCCCGACAATACCCTTCGCGATCTTTCCGAAGCCATTACAAGGCAGATTGTCGGCGACCGAACCGTTAACGAAGTATTAACCGTTGGAAGGGCAGAAATTGCCAGCGAAGTAAAAGTCCTGTTACAAGAGATGTCCAGAGAATATTCACTGGGAATTGAAATAGCCCAGGTAGTCCTTCAGGACATCAATCCCCCGGAGTCGGTAAAACAGGCTTTTAATGCCGTAAACGAAGCTCAGCAAGAAAGGGAAACCCTGATAAACGAGGCCAAATCGGAATACAACAAGGTAATTCCAAGAGCCAGGGGGCAGGCGCAGGAAACCATCCAAAAAGCCGAGGGATACGCTACCCAACGCGTAAACAATGCCCAGGGAGAAGTGGCAAGGTTTAACGCCCTTTACGACGAGTACATCAAAGCACCCGAAGTAACCAAAAAAAGAATCTATCTTGAAACACTACAGGAAGTTCTACCCAAACTCGGAGACAAAATCATCACTTCAGAAGATGGCAATAACATGATTCCTTTGCTGAAAAAGGAACTAAATTAAACAACACAACATCAATTTATTAAAAGAATGATAATGAATAAAAAAAATAAAATAGTACTTATTGCAGCAATTATTATTGCCGGCATTATTGTTTTATCTCAAAGCATTTACGTTGTAAATGAAACGCAACAGGTTGTGATAACCCAGTTCGGCAGACCAATCGGTGATGCCGTGACCGAGCCCGGGTTGAAAATCAAAACCCCTTTTGTTCAGAAAGCTAATTTTTTCGAAAAACGTTATATGGAGTGGGACGGAGATCCCAACCAAATACCGACAAAAGAGAAAAAATTCATTTTTGTTGATAGCTATGCACGCTGGCATATTACCGACCCGCTGCAGTTTTATAAACGCCTTACCAACGAGCGTGGTGCGCAAAGCAGGCTCGATGATATAATTGATGGTGAAACGCGCGACCAAATAGCCAGTCACAGTCTGGAAGAAGTTGTAAGGAACACCAACCGGGAGGCCGACACAACCGCTAAAATAAGTGTAATGATCGAAGATTCGCTTGCCCGGATTGAGGTGGGTAGAAAAAGAATCCAGAATATTATTCAGGAAAAAGTGAACGAAGAAACGAACGACCTTGGCATCGAAATACTTGATTTCCGGTTTAAACGGATCAATTATGTCAAAGATGTCAGGGAACGTGTTTACGACCGCATGAAGAGCGAACGAATTCGTATTGCCGATAAATTCAGATCCGAAGGCGAAGGCGAAGCTTCGAGGATTAACGGAGAAAAAGAACGCGAATTGAACCAAATACAGTCGGAAGCATATAAAGAAGCTGAAACAATTAAAGGAAAAGCTGACGCTGAAGCTGCCCACATCTATGCCAACGCCTACAATAAATCAAGCAGGTCAATAGAACTGTACAGCTTTATAAAAAGTATGGAAACGTTTGAAAATACATTCGATTCCACCACTACGGTTATCCTTTCAACCGATAACGATCTTTACAAATACCTGAAAAGCATGGAATAAAATAAGCCAAGAAACAATTATTGCCCACAAAGCCTAATGACTTCCTGAAACTTTAAACCGCAGGAAACAGAAGGTTCATTTCTGTGTTTTTGGAAATCGCTTTAAACATTTCAGACAAAAGGGGATGCATCCCCTTTTGTCTGACTTATTTAATCCTTACCCTGAAAAGGGATCAAATTAAGATTAGGGTGGATGAATTTATTTTTTATAAATTATCAGAATAGATCGTTAGATAAAAGACATAAAACAACAGACAACTCGCACTCATATTATGTCCCTTTGTACAATAAACAAGTTCCCAATATTCAACCCGCTCCGGGGTTAAGGTCTGAGGTTTCTTTCCAATGACCAATGACTTTTTTACAATGCCTGTTTATTTATTTGCACATCTGCTGCGTTACGAAACCCTTAAAATAGATTAGTTTGACTACGGGTTCAGATGCCTTATGACTCCGCTAAAGATAGCGGAAGTCGGGAGCATTTTAGTTTAAGAGTCTCAACCTTGCACAACGTTTTTTCACCTCACCCAGTCCCTGATTTTTGTTTGACTAGTCATTTTTTTGTTTGGTAAATATGGAAACGGCACAGTTCAAAGGGCTGACAGGAATAGCCCGGGGCAACTCATCTGGTGATTGTCTGATCATGATTTTGTTCATGCTCCCTGTAATCTATAATAGTTATAAATACACTGAATAACAGACCAATAACTTGTTTTGTCATTTTTATTTTTGTAAATTGATTACTTAACTGATTAATTACTGTTGTCATGAAACAAAAACCTATACTCTTTCTTTCTGCCCTTCTTATCGTAATTTCCAGCTTCGTGGCCAGCGAACTCAGGGTAGATCAGGTCGGCGATTTCAAATATGATGATTTCGACAAGCCGACTAAATGTAAAACCTGTCATAATGACTTTTACCAGCAATGGGAGCAGTCGATGATGTCGAAGGCATACACCCACCACTGGGATGAAATAGAGTACTTTCAGCTCGCGGTAGCCCATTCGGAAAACGACCCGGCTATGGCCAAAGTTCATGAAGGTTGTAACGGCTGTCATACTCCGATGGCCTTTCTCTCCGGTGACGTACCTCCACCAAAGCCAGAAGAAGGATCAAGGGCCAATGAGGCGGTTTCATGCGAAGTATGCCATCTCATTAAAGGAATCGATGGCGATACTGCCTACAATCACAACTTCATCATGACCAGCGGCAACACGAAATACAGCTCCCGCAAAGGAGCTACAAATTCGCCGGAACATGAAATCATGAAATCAGAACTGCACAGCACCGCGAAATTCTGCGGCGCTTGCCATAACGAAAAAAGCGGCTTTGGTGCCTGGGTGAAATCTACTCAACTAGAATGGGAAGAAGGTCCTTATTCAAAAGAAGGTGTGCAGTGCCAGGATTGCCACATGACCAAAGCAAATACCCGAACCGCAAGTATGGGAGAAAAATACCCGGATGCTAAACTACATTTATTCCACGGTGCTCATGATCCCGGGAAACTCAACGGGGTGATCGAACTGCGCGTACAGCCTGATATGAACGAAACGGTTCCCGGAGGGGTAGCCGTTTTTACGGTGGCATTATTCAACCAGAAAACCGGTCACAAATTCCCTACCGGTTCGGTGGAAGACCGGATCGTGTGGCTGCACGTGGAAGCAGAGGATGAAAAGGGAAATATATATCACCTGAAAGTGGATGAAAAAGAATTTGAAGGTGAAGAATATACCATTGCCAGCGATGAATTGGCCTATCAGGACATGGGTGTTCCATTGCAGAAACCTGACTTTAAAGGTGTGAAGCGTGAGGATGTTCCCGTAGGCGACCGCATTTTCCGCATGCCGTATTTCGATCCACAGGGAAGAATGACCCTGATGCAGTGGAATACCAAATCGCTGGGTGTAGACTACCGTATTGGCCCCAGAGAAACCAAACTGGAGACTTTTACTTTCAACCTGCCCTATAAAGTAGCGCCGGGTCAACTTAAAGTAACAGCCGTGCTAAACTACCGATTGCTGGTAAAGCCCGTTGGAGAACTCCTGAATGTTCCCGAAGAGGAATATGCCATTCATGAAATCAATCGCCATTATACAGAAATTACAGTATTACCATAAAAAATAATCAGTATGAAACGAAAACTACTCTTTACTTTACTGATGTGTATAACATTTGGATTTATTGCTGAAAAAAGTTCTGCAATACCGGCTTTTGCCAGGAAATACCGGCTGAGCTGTAAAACCTGTCATACTCCTGCTATGCCAAAACTGAAGCCTTATGGCGATACCTTTGCCGGTAACGGTTTCAAGCTTTCAGATGCAGAGGCTCCACGCTATTTCGTGCCTGCTGGTGATGATAAGCTGTCGCTGATACGTGACTTCCCTCTGGCTGTAAGAATGGACGGCTTTTTAAGATACGACTTTGGCAACGGTGGGCGAAGTGACTTCCAGTCGCCTTACATCATCAAGCTGCTGTCGGGCGGACAATTGAGTGAAAACCTGTCTTATTATTTCTATTTCTTCATGGATGAAAGAGGTGAAGTTGCAGGGGTGGAAGACGCTTTTCTTATGTATAATAACATATTCAACATTGACCTGGATATTTACCTCGGTCAGTACCAGGTGTCAGACCCTATGTTTAAGAGGGAACTCCGGCTCACGCTGGAAGACTACCACCTCTATGGGGCACAGATCGGGATTTCGGATATCAACATGAAATATGATAAAGGGGTTATGGTTACCCTGGGGTTGAAAACCGGTACAACAATCGTGATGGAAGTTGTTAACGGGAACGGAATACCGGAAACCCACGAGCTTTGGTATGATAAGGACAAGTACAAGAGCTATGTCGGGCGAATATCGCAGGACATCGGTGATCTTCTTAGGTTAGGTGCGTTTGCTTATACAGGCAGTGAAAAGCAGCTTAATAATTTTGATGATGAAATAACCAACGATGTTTTCGTCTGGGGACCTGACCTTACCCTGTCGGTTACTGAAATGTTTGAACTCAACGCGCAATACCTCAAACGTATGGATTCTAAGGTTTTTCCTCATGAAAACAGCCTTAATACCTTCAGCGACATTGAAACCAACGCCATGCTGGCTGAATTGTTGTTCATGCCCAAAGGTGATGACAGCAACTGGTATCTGATAGGCTTGTTTAATGATGTTCAAAGTGACTATGATCAGGCAGATTACCGCTCTTACACTTTTCATGTAGGTTATTTGATGAGAAGGAATGTGCGACTGGCTGCGGAATATTCATTAGTGGATGATTACAACCTGGGTAATTACAACAAACTAAACTTAGGATTCGTGGCTGCTTTTTAGGCTGAATCATTGTATCGTGCAAATTACCGGAATATCTTATCCTTCGAGAATAGCTTAATTCGCTTATCTCCGTAATTGAGTTTGCTATTAGGTATTAACCCAACTTGAAAATTTCAGACAGAACAAAATTACCTCACAAACACTCACACTTCTGTCAACACTCACAATATCAACAAGATATAATTAATGGGTTATTTTTTTTCATTTTCTCAAAAATCTAAACACCTGATATTCAACAGTTGTGTATTTTAAAACCTCCATTTAGACCCCCAACAGAATTTTAGGAATGAATATATTTCGTATCTTTGCAAGATGTTTATTAAAAAGATAACAAAACCGGATAGAAAAGGTGAAGTAACATATACTTATTATAGGTTAGTTCACAGTTATAAGGTAGGCAATAAAAACAG
>JAQICD010000058.1 GCA_027858715.1 Prolixibacteraceae bacterium | reverse complement strand
TTGAGTTCTTAAACGATTCAAAATTGACGATAATAGCACCGCTATATGAGGAGATTTTGAAGAAGTGTAAGGGCTCAATACAAAAAAACATCCCGAAGGATAAAACTTAAACAGTTTCTAAATGTGTGCCTTCATAATACGACTCATAATCGCCTGTGTAATAATAAACAGCAGCATAAAAACCAAAGAAGATATTGTTTTTTATTGTTGATGTATCATTTACACATTCAGAATATTTAATACCACAACTTGAATTTCCATTACCGTTTATACTATAAAATGTATTATTCAAGACATTACCGAATGCTCCATTTTCGTAACTAATAAACTCTTCCACATAACTAGAACTTATTAAAATACAATGGTCGATATCAAATCTCATCCCCTCTTCGTTAATTGATATCACCTGACCATTCAAATTTATTATTGCCCCATTACCTTGAATGCATACTGAGTGTACATTTTGTTTAAACCCCCCCGTATATACAATGGTACTGTCCAAAATAATCAACTTGTCATATCCATTGCCAGCAAACGCATTATCATAAATTTGTTGTAAACTTACAGCGTAAGCATCAAAAAAGAATGCTAACAAACATAAAATAATTAAATATTTAACTTTCATACGTTTAAAATTTATAATTATGGAATAATCAGCTTGCCCCCTGTAGGAACCAAGCCTTGTTTTTTTAATTGGTAGAAGTAAATACCGGGAGTGAATCCAAAAACATCTAACACATATTTATCTAAGCCACTGATATCTATTGATAAAATAAGATTGCCGATGTTATCGTACAATTCAAGTTTTTCAAAATCGAGCCCTTCAAAATAAACCGATTCGCCTGTTGCCGGATTGGGTAACAAAACAACATCGTTTAAAACAAAAGACGGGACACAGCCATCATAATCTTCACTAAAGAATAGCAGTGTGTCGTTTTGATGAAAACAGATTAAATCGTTATCCATTCCATTAGTAGGTAAATCTCCTGATGGAAATATTATTCCTTGAATCTTACCAATACCTTCGATCCAAATCTCCCATGGTATATTAAAGTAAAATATTTTTCTTTGACTATTATTTATATTAAAATAACGAACTGAATCCAGCAATAAGTAATCAACCCCCTGTCTTTGTAAATAGGCACTATAACAATCAATAGTATCGCCTTCATTCAACCCAAAATCATACAGCAAATATTCACCATTTTCATTAGTATTCGGCCAAATATTTTCTGTATTATATCGAAACCAGATTTTTTTAGTACTATCTTCCCTTATCATTCCAACACATTCAGAATTTTCCTTAGAAATAATCGACTTATTTGATGAAAATAATTTATGATAACTAATTCCATTTATCACGGAGTCCTCATTAAACAATGCCTTTTTATGATACACCCAACGTGGGCAAGGTTCGGATATTGGTTTCCAGTACACCTCGCTCCAAACTGCATTGTTATCGGGAAAAGGCACGTATTGGTATTCCTGTGCCGAAACGGCAACTACGGTTAAACTAAGCAGAATAATTACGTATATAATCATCATAACATCTGTAAAATTTACACATTTATTTACGAAAACATCATTACTCAGTATGGAAATTTTATCATAATTGTTTGGCTTTCATTTAAAAATATATACTTTTGCAGTCCAAAATGATTTCGAGTTGGCTCAATAAGAGGGAATACAAGATTCCCCGCCTTCCGAAGATAACGTAATATTCAATAAAGATGTACGCAATTATTGATTTTGGCGGCTCACAGTACAAAGTTGAAAAAAACAGAAAACTGTACGTAAACCGCTTGGAAACAGCCGAAGGAGAAACCTTCGACATTGAAAGGGTTTTACTGGTTGACAACGACGGTAAAGTAAAAGTTGGCACCCCTACCGTAAAAGGTGCAAAGGTTACAGCCAAAGTTGTTGGACACATGAAAGGTGACAAAGTAATTGTTTTTAAGAAAAAACGCCGCAAAGGTTACAGAGTTAAAAATGGTCATCGTCAATATTTAACCCAGATTCAAATTGAAGAAATAGTAGGATAATTAAAAAAATTAAATACCATGGCTCACAAGAAAGGTGTAGGTAGTTCGAAGAACGGTCGCGAATCGGAAAGTAAACGATTAGGCGTAAAAATTTGGGGCGGACAAACTGTAAAATCAGGTAATATTATCGTTCGTCAACGTGGCACTCAACATCACCCGGGCAACAACGTTGGTATGGGTAAAGATCATACTTTATTTGCCCTGATTGATGGTGATGTTGTATTCCGTAAGAAACAAAAAAACAGATCGTATGTATCGGTTGCCCCGGCAAGCGAACAAAACTAAGCTCTGCTTTACAGAAAATATTAAAAAGGCTTTCGAATTTCGGAGGCCTTTTTTAATTCAATAGATCGTTAGATTTTAGACACAAGACTACAGACTTATTCCGCGTGTAATTAAATATCAATTCTTAAATATTTATTTTTATAGCTTCGTACACACAATAAATAGATATTAAAGCCCTAAACCTTTGATGATACCGCTAAAGCGAATTGATTGACGATTGTTGCACGAAACAACTAGTGATGCATATCCCGAGGGCGAAACACTAAGTGTAAAAATGTATTCATCGGAACGTCCCTCGGCGTCGAAATGAATACGATATCCATCATCGTCCTTTTCGACACGGTAATCCTCATACAATTCTTCGAGCTTAATTCCGCCTTCGCTCGACATATAATCGGCCTGGTAGGCCCTGCCGTAATAAGGTAAATATACAAACACCGAGTCTCCTTTAACCTTCAAATCGTATTCAGATGTAAGATTTACCACCGGCATACTCATGGGATGGGCACTACGGGCATTAAAAACGTAATCTTTGGCCATCAACATCGAATCGACGCGGCTTGCGATTTGTACTTTTTTCTCATTACGAATTTCCTTGCGCGATTTTTGCTTTTCCTGTGTAAATCCGTTCACCGAAATTGAAAAGAGCAATAATGTAATTATAATGCAACTTAAATATTTCATAAATCTTATTATTAGATTAATACCCAAACTTATAAAGTTACAAAAAACCTGCCTAAATCGATACACAAGTGTTAAAATTCACGTTTGTTAATCAGTATTGTCCGGCAAATGACAAAAAATATAACAATGCTTTGAGAATCCTGTTTAAAACACTGATTACCAGATTGGGCTAAAGCCCAGATTCGTAGATGTAAAACACTCCAATCCCGAAGCGCACAAAAAAAGGCTGTTCAAATAGATAGAAACACTATTCAAACAGCCTACTTTTATTCATAACGCTATTTTTATACCAACATCGGGTCGTACCCAAACCGGTGATTCTGGTCTAGGGCATTGATGGCGTTCATATCTTCATCAGCAAGTTCAAAGTCAAAAATCTCGGCGTTTTGCTCAATTCGATCCTTGCTTACCGATTTTGGGATTGTGGCTACACCACGCTGTAAATCCCAACGCAAAACAACCTGCACTTCGTTTTTACCGTATTTACGACCTATTTCTTTCAACACATCAATTTCGAACACTTTGCCCTGCATTATTGGACTCCAGGCCTGGTAAACAATGTTGTGCTTAGCGCACCTGTCGAGCAACGATTGCTGAATAAGGTAAGGATGAAACTCCATCTGATTCACCATGGGCATCACCTTTGCAGTGGGCAATAATTGATCAAGATGTACCTCTAAAAAGTTACTGATACCAATGGCTTTCACCCGACCTTCATTATATATTTTTTCAAAAGCACGCCATGTTTCCTTATACTTTCCGGTAATTGGCCAGTGAATCAACAATAAATCGACATAATCCATTCCGAGTTTCTCAAGACTCTTATCGTAAGCTTTCAGTGTCTGATCAAATCCCTGGTCGTCGTTCCAAACTTTGGTGGTAACAAAAATATCTTCGCGCGGAATACCGCTTTCACGTATGGCTTCGCCCACTCCTTTTTCGTTATTATAAAACGAGGCCGTATCAATTAAACGATAACCGGCATTGAGTGCATAAAGCACGGCATTTCGCACTTCATCACCATCGTTCGACTGGAAAGTTCCCAGTCCGAAATAAGGCATTTTGTAATTGTTGCTTAAAGTAAATGTTCCTTGTAGTCCACTAATTTTGTTTTTCATATTGTTATTTTTAAGAGCCGTTAAGTTACAAAAAACAGGAACCGTTTGCACAGCCCCTGTTGGTTTATCTAATAATAAAAACCGATTAATGCTTCGACAAATATGAAGCTACGCCTTCAGATGAAGCATTCATTGCCTCGTCGCCTTCTTTCCAGTTTGCAGGACAAACTTCGCCATATTCCTCAAAATGTTTCAGCGCATCAACCATGCGAAGTGCCTCATCGACACTACGTCCTAAAGGCATATCGTTAATCAGCGAATGACGTACCACACCTTCCTTGTCAATGAGGAAAAGTCCGCGGTATGCAACAGGTGCACCATTAAATACAGCTTCACCATCTTCGTTATAATCGTATTCGCCTGCCAGTACATCGTAGTTCATCGAAATGGTTTTCGAAATATCGGCAACAATCGGAAACTTCACACCTTTAATTCCGCCGTTATTTTTTTCGGTATTCAACCATGCCCAGTGCGAGAACTCCGAGTCGGTAGAACAACCTACAACTGCTACGCCACGCTTTTCGAACTCTTCAATTTTATTCTGAAAAGCAATTATCTCGGTAGGGCAAACAAAGGTGAAATCTTTTGGATAAAAGAAAAACACAACATATTTATCACCTACAAACTGATCCAACGAAAAATTCTCAACAATATCGTTACCATTAATTACGGCCGACGCGTTAAAAACAGGCGCTTTTTTTCCAACTAAACTCATATTATTCGATTTTTTAGGGTTAATATCAAAATTTATTTTTACTTCTATTTTGTAATCATTACAAATTAACAATATTATTCACAAATCTCCAAATAATGAAAGACATTTATAATACTTTTATATCTTTATTTTGCTGTATGTCCTGTTTTATTGACTTTTACCGACTTTAAATATTTGTTAAGCCAATTTATTTAGAAGAATACAAGAAATACAGAAGTAGTTTTCTGTTTATAGGAATTTTATATATTTGTAACGATTTCAATTTATCAGCAATGACAGCATTTAAAGAACATTTAAGCAAACACGACATAAAGCCATCGGTTCAGCGGCTGAAAATATATGAATATTTGCACAACAGCCACAATCACCCCACAGCCGATGACATATATCGTGCGCTAGCGCCTTCGACACCTACGTTATCGAAAACAACTGTTTACAACACAATGAAGCTATTCATTTCTAATGGTGTTGCCACGGTGCTAAACATCGAAGGTAACGAGTTGCGCTACGATGCCGACACATCGACACACGGACATTTTAAATGCAAGGGATGTGGCAATGTTTATGATTTTAGAATTGCCAGGGCACCGGAATTTAACGGCGTTGAAGGATTCCGGATTGACAAGTATGAAATAAACCTAAAAGGTTACTGCAACGTTTGCAAACCCAAACTATAATACCAGCTCATTATTTTTGAAATCGTAAAAAGTTTTACGCATCAGGTCGGCCAGGTTCAATTCATACTGAATATATGATGAAAGGTGTGAAATATATGCATTGTTCAGACGCTCACGCTCAAGAGCCAAATCCTGGCTGTCGATATCACCATCGGAATAGCGCATACGGGTTATTTCGAAGCTTTTTTCAGCTACCTCAACGTTTTTTTCAAGTAATTGCAGCCGTTTTAAGCTGCTGTTTAACCCGGCAACAAGGTTTTTTACCTCGGTTT
>JAQICD010000057.1 GCA_027858715.1 Prolixibacteraceae bacterium | reverse complement strand
TCGTTTGCATATTTCAATCCAATATCTTCAACCGAATTAATTCCATCGGTCGCAAGTACTTCGTCGGAAACTGCAAAAAAGGTGTACCAAACGGTATCGCGTTCAGGCGAATGATTAACATTCAATTCATCGTAAAGTCCGGTTTGTTTCAGTGCCTCCGAAAAGATAGTGTAACCCTCTTGTTCTTCAATATATTGTGGAATAGTACGTTTTTCGGGTTCGATTACCAATTTCAGTGAGTGTAGAATACCATTCAGCAAGCTGATGTCTTTTTGTTCAATTATGGCGGTTTTATTTATTCTTTCAACAAGTTGTCCGTCTTCGAAATCGGAGTTGTATGTTAAATATTGGCCATACATGGTGGGGGTGTTCATACGGCCGTCAATAAAAAGCTCAGAGTTTATGGTATCTCCTTTGATTACATAAAAGCGTACAAAATCTGTAAGCTCATCGTCGTTTAATGTTGAAACTACATTCAACAATTCAACATTAGATGCCGATTCTCCTACCAGCTCTTTAGCAGCAAAATAATCTCTGAATGCATTGTTTGTAGGTGCAAAACAAGTGTATTCGCCATACGATTTCAAGAAAGCCATATTGCCGGTTTCCTGAAGTATTTTAGCGAAAACACTAAAAGTATCGGCATGCTCTTCAAGGTATTCACCAATAAGCAAATCTTCGGTTACCGTTGTACTTTCGTAAGGGTACTCGCAACGGTTAAAAGTAGCGAGTCCGGTGATAATGATTAATGCCCAAAGTAAATTATATTTTATAGTTTTCATATTCCAAATGTTTAAATGTGTTCTCATCAATTTTCCAGACGTAATTATTTTGCATAGTACGGATTTTGTTCAAGCTTACCGCCACTGTTAAGTACATCCGTCTCGGGGAGCGGAAGATAATGAAAATCGGGGTTGTTGATCTTACTTTGAATCGATATCAGTTTGTCTGATGGTGCACAGGTTTCGTACATTGTTATCAGTGCATCGAGTCTGCTATAATTATCGCGTTTTGCAAAACGTAAAATATCAAACCATCGTTTGCCTTCGAAAGCAAATTCACGAGCCCGTTCGTTCAGTATGTAATATAACAATCCGCTACGCGATCCGGGTTCTCCTTCATCGGTTAAGTCAGATGCATTGGCTCTTTTTCTGATTTGTTTAATAATATCAAGAATTTCAGCACCAGTGCTTTCATCGTAACTTGTTAATTGTGCTGCCATATTTTCGGCTTTCATCAGCAGTATATCGGCATAGCGGTAAACAATCCAGTTATAGTCGGTTTCGAGTGCCGAGTTAGAGCGGGTGGCGTAACGGGTTTTTCCATACGATTTCCAAATCATATAATTCAGGCTCGAAACATAGGAACCACGGTCGGAACGAATATCGGCACTGTCGGCATGAACCAAGAGTTCGTCGGTAGGCCAGAAAATTTCCATTACATCGGGGTTTGCCCTGTAATTTCTGTTTGTTATGCACATTGAATACAAGGGATTGGGTATGTCAATGTCGAATTGCAACTCAAAAATACTTTCACTGCTGTTTTCTGCTTCGTAAAGGTTGTAATACCAGTCCATGTCGCCTTTAACCATCCAGTATTTGCCCGAATTGATAATTTTATCGCAGTATTCTTCGCTTTTTGCATATTCTTCGATCCACAGGTAGAAGTCGGCTAGTATTGCATAAACTGTGTATGCAGTTACACGACCTTTGTCTTCTTGTTTGCCATTGTTATAAGAAAAAGGAATGAATTTCTCAGCTTCGAGAAGGTCGGCTTCAATTTGTGCCCATACTTCCTCTGCGGGCGATTTTGATATGGTAAAATTCTGCAAGTCAGATGTCGAAGCCTTTGTTATGATAGGTACATCGCGGTACATACGAGTTAGGTAAAAGTACATTAACGCTCTAATGGTGAGTGCTTCGGCGCGATATTGGTTGAGTTCTTTTTGCGAAAACGACGCATCAAGATCGAGGATTCCGGGGCCTTTTTCCAATACGGTGTTGCAATAGTTGATGGTTGTATAAAACGAACCCCAGTTAGCCAGTGAGTTATTGGACTTAATATCGCCCTGAAACATAAGGGTATAATCGTTTGGTGCATCTTGGTATTCTCTTAGAAAATCTGCTCTCATTTCGCCCCACAAAAACATGAGTTGTGGAACACTATAATTGCCGCTTCCGCCTCCAAGCATCGATGCATAACAACCCATTACACCGGCAAAAAGGTCGGATTCGGATTGCCAGTATTCTTCAGTTATTACACCATCGGCTGGCTCGAGATACAGCCAGTCGTCGCATGATGAAAATGCGAAAAGAAGCGCTATTGCCAGACTTGCATATTTTACTTTGTTCATCATATCGTAATTGTATTTTTTTGCTTTCATAATTTTGCTCCTCCTAATTTTTAAAATGTTACAGAAAGAACAAATGTTACTTCTTTCGATCGCGGTGTACGCGAATCGTCGTAACCAACTGTATAATATACATTGTCGCTGCTCTGAATGCTAATTTCAGGATCCTGTCCGCTGTAATCGGTAAACGTAAACAGGTTGTTGGCAGTAACTGATGTGCGGATATTACTAACACCTAAGGTTCTGCAAACATTTTTTGGCAGTCGGTAGGTAAGTGTAATATATTTGAGTCTTAAAAATGTGCCGTCTTCAACAAAACGGTCAGATCCTGCAAAGTTGTAGCCTTTATTGTATAAGGCACGAGGAAGAATATCTTCGCCATTTTCGCCGTCGCCGGGTTTGCGCCATCTTTTTAAGGTTGATGCCAACTGGTTATCGAAATTGTGCATGGCTTC
>JAQICD010000083.1 GCA_027858715.1 Prolixibacteraceae bacterium | reverse complement strand
CATGGGTTCCAATTATTAATGTGATTAAAACAAATAGCTTTCGCATCATAATTTTCTATTTACTTCGTTAAAATCATCTTTTTTGTATCCACCTCGCTGCCATCGGCAATAAGGGTGTAATAATATATTCCAGCATCTAATGTATAGCCGTTAATAGTAACATAAGTATTTCCACGTTCCTGAATATTGAACGTTTTTATTTGTTTGCCCTGCATATTGTAAACATATAAACTGGCATTGGTAATCTCTGCAGGTAAAGTAATATCAATACGTGTGTTTTCGGAAAACGGATTGGGAATGTTTTGATTGAGCGTACAGGCACTAATCAATTTATTGTTGCTTGTTTCGGAACTGAGTGTTGCCGATTTCAATTGATTTTTACTTTCCAAATCGGATACCCGGGCAGTAAGATCATCTATAATAAGCTGCTGCTCCTTCATGGCCTCAACAATAACCGGGATAAAGGCATCGTACTCTAAATAATAGGTGTCGCTTTCTTTTTTGTAGTGCACGGCTTCGGGAAGTACCTTCTCAACATCCTGTGCAATAAAACCAAGCTTATTCTTTCGTTCTTTTTCAATTTTAGCCAGCTTCTTTTCGCTCTTAATGGAATCTTTCCATTGTTCCTTTAAATCGTACTTCTGTCCCTTTAGTTTAGTGACTATATCCAGTGCAGATTCAATGTTCCGAATATTTTCTTTGAGTTTTTTATCCGATCCGGTTATTACTGTTCCATTTAGTTTATAAGCATAAACTTCGTAAAAGGGATATGACTCAGTTCCCACATTACAGGTATAGTTCATATCCGGCTTCAAGGATGTTTCATTGCTTCCATTATTTCCGGTAATAAATCCATCACCACACCCGGGATGCTGAAACTCCAGTTGATTAAGAGAAGTATTTCCTTCAACATTTACATTTCCATCAAAATACGAATAACCATCTACCTTAAATTTGTAAAGTAAATGTGGCTCAACACCCAGGCCAATATTGCCATTACTATTCACTTTCAATTGGGCTTTTGCTCCAAATGTTATTGCCAATAAGAAAAAGGTAATTAGTACTAATTTTGTGTTTTGTGTTTTGTGTTTCATAATATTTTAGTTTAAAATTAGGTAATAAAATTATTAACACTTAAATATATTTATAATACTTAGCAAAAATCAACATAAACACATGTTATAAAGCATCCGTTTCTTTACAATCTAATCCCTTTTCAAAACAAAAGTCAGCACATGCTTTCAAGCAAAAAAGACCACCCCTAAGAGCAGCCTTTTAAAAAAAATTCAATTTATAATTTCTACTTCTGATAAATCACTTTTGAAGTTTGAACAGTACCATCAAAGCTCTTAAAATAAAGAAAATATTTAATAATGGGATCTCTGATCCCAAGTCAATAGGCGCGTAAGCGATGTACATCGGTACGCACCAGTCGCTGCAAACTTACTACATATCCCGACTAGCAGGAGTTTGGGGTAAAGCCAAATAAACACAATGTAGGATCCTACAATCCAACATTACAACCCTTTTTCGAGATAGCGCACAAACTCGTCGTTTTCGTAAGTTACACCCATTTCGTGTTCGCTGCCGTCGGGTTCAATAATCACATGATAAGGGATAGAATTCTTCTCGTATTTCGACATCAACAGGTCGAGATTCACCCGCCCCATGGTTTTTAAAGTTTTACCATCAATCAACGAAGTTTTCCACTCGCGTTCGGGCAACGATGTTCTATCGTCGGTGTATAAAGCAATCACCACATAATCTTTTGCAAGCATTTCAAGCACATCGGGCTGATCCCATACCGTGTTCTCCATCTTTTTGCAATTGGCACATGCATGGCCTTTAAACACTAAAAAAACCGGTTTGTCTTGTTCTTTGGCGCATGCCAAGCCCTGCTCATAATCGAAGTAACCGTTTAAATTATAAGGCAAATGCAACTTATCGGCATATTTTGCGGGGCCGCATTCAGGTGCAGTCTGAATTCTCTGCGACTGGCTAACTAGGGATGTCTGCATCATTGGCTTAGTCGATTGAGGTGGCAACAATGCTGAAACAGGCTTTAAAGGAGCCCCCAGCAAACCGGTAAATAAGTAAAGCGCAAATATAAACGACACAGCCGAAAGCAGGAATCGTCCAACGCTCAGATGTTTTAGTTCACTATCGTGCGAGAACCTGATTTTTCCAAGCAGGTAAATTCCCAAAAGAGAAAACAAAACAATCCATACTATGAGGTAAAACTCGCGGGTAAGGATATTAAATCCGTAAACCTGGTCGATATTGCTTAGGAATTTCATCCCAAAAGCAAGTAAAATAAATGCAAACACCACTTTTACCGAATTTAGCCAACCGCCCGATTTTGGTAATTTTTTCAATGCCGAAGGGAATACGGCCAACAAGGTAAATGGTGTGGCAAATGCCAATCCGAAAGCAAACATACCCAGCAATGGGCGCATGCCTCCACCTTGTACGGCTTCAACAATTAAGTAACCAATAAAAGGGCCGGTACACGAAAAAGAAACAATAACGGTTGTAAGCGCCATAAAAAATGCGCCAATCAAGCCGCCCTGATCAACTTTCGAGTCGGTTTTATTTACCAGGCTACTGGGCAATACAATTTCGAAGAGGCCAAAAAACGAAAGGGCAAACACAAAAAACAATACAAAGAAAATAGTGTTAGGAATCCAGTGGGTGCTTAAAATAGAACCAATATTTGGTCCAAAAACACCTATTGAAAAAAGTGCTCCCAGCAAAGTGTAAATCAACACAATTGAGCCACCAAAAGCCAGTGCATTTTTAATTCCTTTTTTCCTGTCGCCACTCCCCCGCATAAAGAACGACACAGTCATTGGTATCATTGGGAAAACACATGGAGTGATAATTGCAGCCAATCCGGCCAAAAAAGCAACCAAAAGGAACAACCAAAGACTTTGTGAACCTCCTGAATCTGCACTTTCCATATCACTACTTGCTACATCTGAGATTTGTGCAGCAACCGCAGCCTGTTTTTCAGCGGTAAAAGTAAAGATAAAGTCTGTTTCAGCCGGTGGCGTACATGTTTCATCGTCGCAACTCATATATTCAACATAGCCCGACAAATCGGATCTTTGCCCAGAATCAACCTCAACAACCATCATAAATTTTACTTCGTCGCCAAAATATTCGAGATCCATATTAAAGGTTTTATCGAATACCTTTGTTGCGCTGCGTGTAGGAGAAAAATCCTTTATTACTTCAATTCCTGCTTCATTATTAAATTTAACCGAAGTTGCAATAGGACCGCCTACGGGCAGCTTATTAGAATATAAATGCCAACCATCGTCGATGGTAGCATCGAAATATAATTCGTACTTGTTTTCTTCTATTTCTTTCTGGTCGAACGACCATTGTACCGGATTGGTAAGCTGTGCTAGAGCTGTGTTAGCAAGAATAACCAAAACAATTAAAAACGAGATGTTTAGTTTCATATCAATGAATATATTTTTGTTAAATAATCACTTTTACAATTAACAACAAAAATAGTTTATAAGTGTTTTATTCAGCGGTGATAATAGTCACAAAAAACCCCGCCGAAGCGGGGTTTAACATTTTTTAGGAAGAATTAAGTACTAAAGAGTGGTCTAAAAAATTATTTCTTCCATAGCTTCGTCGAAAAAGCGGGCTTCAAGAAGGCCTGCATTGTCAATTCCAACGACATCAATTTTTTTCATATACTTCCACCGCCATTTTCTCACCACTGAGAAGAACCCTTTTTTAAGGAAAGCCTCAACGTACGGGTGTACCTGAATTTCAATCCTTTTGTGGTTCAGGTCTGAAAAAATATAATCGACCTTACTGGCAATTTCGTCAGCAAATAAAATGGTGGGGGTTACTTTGCCTGTCCCTTTACAAGCCGGACACACCTCGGCAGTGTCGATATTTTGCTCAGGGCGAACACGTTGCCGTGTTATTTGCATCAAACAAAATTTACTTAAAGGAAGGATGTGATGCTTGGTACGGTCGGCATCCATTACCTCTTTCATCCTTTGATAAACTTCCTGGCGGTTTTCTGAATCGTGCATATCGATATAATCGATGACGATGATCCCGCCCATGTCCCGTAAACGAAGCTGTCGTGCAATTTCTTCGCACGCAGCCAAATTGACCTCAAGAGCATTTGTTTCCTGGTTGTTACCAGCTTTGGCACGGTTGCCGCTGTTAACATCAATTACATGAAAAGCTTCGGTATGTTCAATTATAATATAGGCACCACTTTTAAAAGTAACAGTTTTACCAAACAAGGCTTTCACCTGTTTGTCGATACCAAAAGCGTCGAACATCGAAGCCTTTTTATCATATAATTTTACGGTTTTCTTTTTCTCAGGAGCAATATTTGCGATGTAATCGCTCACCTCGTCGTAAACCGACAAGTCGTTAACATAGATATTGCTAAAATCGGGACTGTATATATCACGCAACAATGCGGAAGTTCGGCTTAATTCGCCGAGCACTATACCCGGAGCACGAACAATTTTCAATTTTGGCAATACCGATTCCCATTTCTTAACCAGTCTTTTTAACTCCTGATCCAAATCAGCAACCATTTTCCCTTCGGAAGCGGTTCTGATAATAACACCGTAATTCTTAGGTTTAATACTTTGAATAAGTCTTTTAAGCCGGTTACGCTCTTCAACTGTTTTAATTTTTTGCGAAACCGATACCTTATCGCCAAAAGGCACAAGCACCATGTACCGCCCTGCAATCGATAATTCGGAAGTTAACCTTGGCCCTTTCGTTGAGATTGGCTCTTTGGCTATTTGCACCATTATATTTTGCCCTGTTTTGAGCAGATGCGAAATCTTTCCGTTTTTATTGATATCGGGTTCGGGATTCATTTTTGTAGTGCTAATTACTTTTCCCTTTCGCGATATGACATTTTGAACATACTTGTTCAAAGTAGCAAACTGCGGGCCCATGTCGAGATAGTGCAAAAAGGCATCTTTCTCGTAGCCCACATCAACAAATGTGGCATTAAGTCCTGGCATTATTTTCTTTACTTTTCCGAGGTAAATATCGCCAACTGTAAACTTAGTACCACTTTTCTCCCTGGTCAATTCTACCAAACGTTTATCTTCGATTAGTGCTATCACTATCTCAGAGGGACTAACGTCAATAAATAATTCGTTGCTCACATTGATTAAATTTTAGGGAGAATTAATAACAAAATGTAAAAGAACTTTTATTACTATAAAGGATTAAACCTAAGAAGCATTGCAACTTAGGTTTAATCCATTTCTTTTCTGTGACAATAAGCTGGCTTGCTCAATAAAGATTATTTCCGTGTTTTATGACGGTTTTTTCTTAATCTTTTTTTCCGCTTGTGCGTAGCCATCTTATGTCTTTTTCTTTTTTTTCCGCTAGGCATAACTTTCTATTTTTTTACGTTGTCTTTAACTTCGCTTACGAATGTTTTAGCAGGCTTGAAAGCCGGAATGTTGTGTGCAGGAATAATAATTGTAGTATTTTTTGAAATGTTACGAGCAGTTTTTTCAGCTCTTTCTTTTACAATAAAACTACCAAATCCTCTAAGGTAAACGTTTTTCCCGTCAACTAATGAATCTTTTACTGTATCCATCAAAGCTTCAACGGTTTTTTGTACCGTTACTTTTTCAATTCCTGTGTTTTTTGAAATTTCGTTTACAATATCTGCTTTTGTCATTGCTTAAAATATTTAATTATCAACTATTTATTCTTAAAGTGGTTGGCAAAGATAATTCTTTTCCAATAATTATTACAAAACAATATTGAAAATTTTTACTTTTAATTAATCATTGTCTAAAAACCGAACACTTTGTTTTTCAGAAATAAAATAACATACTGGTACGAAAACAACCGCCGCGACCTGCCATGGCGCAGAACTGCTGACCCTTACAACATTTGGATATCCGAAGTTATATTACAACAAACGCGGATAAATCAGGGCATAAATTATTATTATCGGTTTATCGAGCTGTTTCCTACGGTTGAGAAACTTGCAAAGGCCGACGAAGAGCTTGTGCTTAAAGTCTGGCAGGGGCTGGGCTATTATTCGCGTGCCCGAAACTTAAGACAAGGAGCTATTGACGTAGTAAACAATTACAACGGCAAAATACCAACATCGTACAAGGAGCTTTTGAAAATCAAAGGAATTGGTGAATATACTGCTGCTGCTATTGCCTCAATTGCATTTAACGAACCGGTAGCAGCTATCGATGGAAACGTATTTAGGGTTTTGTCTCGTTTTTTGGGGATTAGCGAAGCCATCAACAGCACACGTGGCAAAATTGTTTTTCGTCAAAAAGCGAATGAACTAATGGATATACACCAGCCGGGAACTTACAACCAAGCTGTAATGGAGTTTGGCGCACTGGCCTGTACACCCAAAAAGCCCGATTGCGACAATTGTCCGCTGGCAAGCCATTGCTTTGCACTGAAAAACAAACTGGTTGAACAACTGCCTGTGAAATTACCAAAAAACTCAAAACGCACACGTTTCTTTTCTTATTTCATTATCATCGATAATGAAAGCATTTTACTGAACAAAAGAACCCAAAACGACATCTGGAAAAACATGTTCGATTTTCCATGTATCGAAACAAATATTGAAGCTTCACCAGAAAAACTCACAGAGACCAGTGAATGGCTTCAAATTTTCGGAGCTAAAAAAGTTGAAATAAACAAAATCTCTAAAAATATTACCCACTTGCTCACTCATCAAAAAATCGTTATCCAATTCATTCACGTTTCGGCCAAACCGTCGGAAATGGCTGTAAACAAACAGTTTTCGATATACAATAAATCCGAAGCCCAAAAACTACCCTGCCCAAAACCCATTGTTATTTACATTGAAAAAGAAAACCTCTTTTGAATCAAAAGACAAAATAACCTGCAACATTTTTTAAATACCCATTAAATGAATAAATTTGCCTCTTTAAAATAAGCAAGCCCGTTTTAAAAATTAGTTTATTGACTCAAAGACCCTGTTCATTAAGTTTTTAAATGAAAAAAGGGGATTTTTATACGCAGCTTGACATATTTTGTAGTTTTAGTTATTTATTAATCATTTAAAACTCTTAAACTATGTCAATTAACAAAGTTATTTTAGTAGGAAACGTGGGCAAAGACCCTGAAGTACGTTATTTGGATAATGGTGTTGCCGTGGCTAATTTTCCATTGGCAACCAGCGAAACTTACACTGCCAAAAGTGGCGAAAAAGTAACCAACACCGAATGGCACAACATTGTTGCATGGAGAGGCCTGGCTGAAGTTGCCGAAAAATACATTAAAAAAGGCAAGCAACTCTATATTGAAGGTAAAATTAAAACGCGTTCGTACGAAGACAAAGAAGGTGTTAAAAAATACATGACCGAGATTTATGCTGATTCAATGCAAATGCTTGGTCGTAAAGAAGATGACGACAACAACTCGTCAAACAATTATCAAAAGCCCGAAAATCAGAAAGAAACAAATCAGGTATCGGATTTTGACTCCAACGATTCGGGCGACGATTTACCATTTTAAATTATAAAAAAAATTGGAAACAGACAGTATTCCGTTATGGACCTCGATAGGAGGCGAAATTTCTTTCTATCCATTAACAGCTGATATTTTAATCGGTGTGGCTGTTTTGGTTTTATTGTTGTTTTCTTCTGCACTGGTATCAGGCTCCGAGGTAGCATTTTTTTCGCTATCACCATCCGACAAAGAAGAAATTAAAACAGGAAAACACAAAAATCATCATATTCTCCGGGATCTGCTTTCGATCCCGGAGAATCTTTTGGCTACTATTTTGGTGAGCAACAATTTCATCAATATTGGCATTGTTATTCTTTCAACTTACCTTGTTCATAACATAGTCGATTTTTCGAGCACTCTAATTTGGGGTTTTGTTATCGAAATTGTGGCCATTACCTCTATTCTGCTGTTGTTTGGCGAAATTCTACCTAAAATTTATGCCAACTATGCCTCACTAAAATTTGCCGAGACAATGGCTCGACCGTTGCTTCTTTCATCGAAGATTTTTAAGCCAATCATTATAATACTTACTAGTTCAACGGCGTTTGTAAACAAACGTATGGCTAAAAAAAGCAAAAATCCATCAATCGACGAGCTCTCAGAAGCACTTCGGCTTACTTCCGACGAAGATTTGTCGGACGACAAAGAAATACTAGAGGGCATTATAAAGTTTGGCTCAACCAGTGTTGACCAGATTATGACTCCACGTATCGACGTTGAAGCTGTTGATATCTCGTCATCGTTCGATAAAATACTGTCACTGATTAATAACTCGGGGTATTCGCGAATGCCCGTCTATACCGACACTTTCGACAATATCGAAGGAGTATTGTACATTAAAGACCTGCTGCCACATATTGAACAAAACTCTGCTTTTAACTGGCATCCACTCATCAGGCCACCTTACTATGTGCCTGAAAACAAAAAAATTGACGATCTGTTGGAAGAGTTTCAGAAAGCCAAGGTTCACATGGCCATCGTAGTTGATGAATATGGCGGTACTTCGGGCATTGTAACCCTCGAAGATGTACTCGAAGAAATTGTAGGCGACATTGTAGATGAGTTTGACGACGACGACCGGCTTTTCGCAAAAGTGAACGACAATACATACATTTTTGATGGGAAAATTCAGCTAAACGACTTTTTCAGAGCTTGCATGCTCGACGACCATTTTTTCGATAATGCCAAAGGCGAAGCTGACACCCTGGCTGGTTTACTGCTCGAAATGAAAGGAGACTTCCCCGTTATTAATGAAAAGCTTTCATACAAAAATATCGACTTCATTGTTGAAGCAGTTAACAAGCGCAGGATTAAGAAAATTAAAGTTGTATTCAATTGAAAAACGAAACAGGTTATATGTCTGTCCAAAGAATATTGATCATTCTGATATTTTTTTCATTGCTGGCCTTAGCTTGTAACGAAAACAACTACACTCCAAAACCCAGGGGATATTTCAGAATTGATTTTCCCGAAAAAAGCTATCAACCATTTAGCCTCGATGCTCCCTACACATTCCAGTATCCCGTTTATTCCAGAACTATCGCTGATAAATCAGCCGGAACCGAACCTTTTTGGTACAACATCCTTATTCCCGAAAACAAAGTATCCATACACTTATCGTACAAAAAAATTGACGACAATCTGCATCTTCTAACCGAAGATTCGCGTGAACTGGCATATAAGCATTCCATCAAAGCATCTTCAATTTCGGAACAGATTTTCGAAAATGAAAACAGAAAAGTTTACGGAACCACATACAACATAAAAGGCAATGCTGCCTCACCATTTCAATTCCACCTCACCGACAGCACCCACCATTTTATCAGAGGTTCGTTTTACATTAACGAACATCCCAACTACGATTCACTTAAACCTGTTATTGAATTCGTAGAAGAAGACATATATCATTTAATAGAGACTTTTAGCTGGAAATAGTTATGCCACTTATTTACAACGAATACCAAAGCAACTTCAGACTTGCGCTATGGTCGCTTGCCGAGCCTTTAAGTTATTTCGAAGAAAAAGCACACATGTCGTTAAACGACCGAAACGCTTACGCAGAAATAAAAAATGAAGCGCGAAAACGTGAATGGCTCGCTGTTAGAGTAATGCTTTATAACATTTTAGGCTTTTGGCCTAACATAACTTATGCTGCAACAGGCAAGCCCATCCTCCAAAATCATTCTAGACACTTAAGTATTTCGCACTCCAGATCAATGGTAGGTATTCTTCTTTCAACAAATCCTTATGCCGGTCTCGATATTGAAAACACCAACCGAAGTATTGAAAAAGTGGCGAAAAGATTTTTAGGCGAAAAAGAATTACATCATCTCAATGATACGTCTTCAAAAATTGGTAGAATTATTCTTTGGTGCGCCAAAGAAGCCATTTTTAAAGCAGTTAACGAATCGAGTATTCGTTTTTCAACGCAAATTTATATCGAAAGCGTAAACAACAATGGCTCTATTGATGCCCATTTTTACTCAGATAGAGAAAACATTGATTTCACCCTTCATTATATTGAAAAAGAAGAACATATTGCTGTGTGGACTACATAGTTTTTGAAAAGTAATATGAGTCACACAGAACTTTCGTTTTTATAAGTTGTTTTGATGTAGGTTTTTTATTGAATAAAACATAGAATTATGAAACGTACACAACCACACATACTGGTTATTTTCGGGGCATCGGGCGATTTAACAAAGCGCAAGCTGATACCTGCTGTATATAACCTTCACCAAAAAGAACTATTAAGTCATCCTTTTGCCATTCTAGGGGTAAGCCGTACCAAAATGAACGATGAAGAATTCAGAGAAAAAATGCGCGAGTTTTTGCCAAATGATGACACCACCTCCGATTTCATTTCCCATTTGCATTACCAATCGTTGCAGACTACCGAAGAAGATGAATACGAGAAATTGAAAACTCGTATTGACGACTTGCGAAAACAACTTGACGCACCCGGCAATATAGTGTTCTATATGTCAACACCGCCATCAATGTACCACAAAATACCTGGCTACCTTGCCGGTGTTGGGTTAAATAACGAAAACGATGGTTTCAAGCGTCTGATAATTGAAAAGCCTTTTGGTGTCAATCTGGAAACAGCCCGCGAGCTGAATAAAGATTTACTTAAGTATTTTAAAGAAGAACAATTATACCGAATTGACCACTACCTTGGCAAAGAAACTGTTCAGAACCTTATGGTACTGAGATTTGCCAATAGCTTATGGGAACCGCTGTGGAACCACAAATACATCGATCATATTCAAATTACTTCTGCCGAAAGCCTGGGTGTTGAAAGTCGTGGAGGTTATTACGACGAGTCGGGTGCTATGCGCGACATGCTGCAAAACCATTTAATGCAGCTTATTGGGCTTGTTGCCATGGAGCCACCTACAATTATTGATGCCGACGCTATTCGAAACGAAATGCTGAAAGTTTTTCAGTCGCTCAGGCCGTTGAAACGCGAAGACCTGAAAGACAATATCGTTCGCGGACAATATACTTCGTCGAATATAAAAGGCAATGAAGTACCCGGTTACCGCGAAGAAAAAGGCGTAAATGACAATTCAAGAACAGAAACTTTTGTAGCATTAAAATTGCATATCGATAATTGGCGTTGGGCAGGCATTCCTTTTTACATCCGTACTGGGAAAAAAATGCCCACTCGCGCCACCGAAATTGTAATTAATTTCAGACCTATGCCCCACCACCTGTTCGACACAATGGCGAGCAGCATATCAAAGCCCAATCAGCTGATTATACGTATTCAACCCGACGAAGGTTTATTGCTTAAAATGGGACTTAAAGAACCGGGGACAGGGTTTAATGTGCAACCAGTAAACTTGCGATTTCATTATTCCGACTTATCGGATGCTTACGTTCCTACAGCATACGAACGTTTGCTGCTCGACTGTATCCAGGGCGATGCTACATTGTATGCCCGGGGCGATAATGTTGAAAAAGCATGGGAGTTTGTACAACCCATTCTTGATGAATGGGAAAAAAACCCCGAATTCCCTCTGAATGGATACCCTGCAGGCACCTGGGGCCCACACGAATCGGAAAAACTTATTGCCAACGAAGTGAATGGCTGGCGATATCCGTGTAAAAACCTTGCCAAAGACGGTGAGTATTGCGAATTATAATGAATAAAATTCAGACAAAAGATGCAACCAAATATCATCACATTTGAGAATACAGCTCAAATTGCCGAGGAATTTGCTTCAACATTAAATAAACTCATAGCTAATTCAAAAGGCAAGGAAGTACACATAGCCCTTTCGGGTGGTTCAACACCAAAAGCAATTTTCAAGTATCTGAATGAAAAATACGGGAACAAACTCGCCCACCCTAATCTTCATTTTTGGTGGGGCGACGACCGCTGCGTGCCTCCCACGCACGACGACAGCAACTACAAATGGGCTAACAATTTGTGGCTGAAACCAGCAGGATTTGCAGCTCAAAAGATTCATCGTGTGATGGGTGAAAATGCCCCCCAGGCTGAAGCCGAAAGATATAGCCGCGAAATACAAAAAAATGTAGAACGCGTTAACGGCCTACCCGCTTTCGATTTAGTACTGCTTGGCCTGGGCGAAGACGGCCATACAGCTTCAATATTCCCCAACCAGATGGAATTACTCAACGCGTCAACACTATGCGAAGTAGCTGTTCAGCCCCAGTCGGGACAAAAGCGTATAAGCTTTACTGGCAAACTTATCAACAACGCACGCCATGTAGTATTTCTGTCCACCGGTAATGCTAAAGCCCAAAAGGTTAACGAAGTTTTAAAAAAACAGAATCAGGCTTTACCCGCAACGCACATAAGCCCTGCAAAAGGCACATTAAGCTGGTGGCTTGATGCTGAATCTGCAAGACTTATCAAATAAAACACGGACGGCCTAAGGTTGTACAAATCCGGCCAATGCATATACCAATGCTGCCTGCCAATTTATGGCTACTTCGTTGGTCGAGTAACTGGCTTCTTCGTCAACCCAGTCGGTAGCTGTCTGCCCGCCTCCAACAATATACCCTGGCCACGGGGCTTCAACACCATCGGCTCCCGAACGCCTGTCGTGCGGATACATTGGCGGATTATACCCAAGCCCCGTAACAAACGAACGTCCGTAATCGTTACTGCCAAACAAATGATGAACAGCATTAAGCGCAGTTTCGATGTAAGCAGGATTGGGATTAAACCTGTTAGCTACCTGCAAGTTAAGCACCTGGCGGGCAACTGTACCATTACACCCCCAGTAAAAAACAGATCCTAGCGGACGCCGGTAAATATCATTATGAGCCTTCGCTACAATTGAATTGGCGACGCTAATCGCTTCTTTTTTAGCTTTTCGGAAAAGCTTTCGGCTTTTACCATCGCGCGACGAAAGCAAGTAAGTATAAACAGCCATATTACGCACATTTTGCCAGTCCCAGTCTTCATCAACCATACGGTTCATTTTAGATAAACGATTTTCAAAATCGGCCAGGTATAACTCATTGCCAGTAGTTTCCCATAGTTCGACAGCAGCCCAAAGGCGGTCATCCTCATCAAGCGACTGGTATCCCCCGGTATTGAAATCGCCTTGTTCAAAACGATGGTATTCCGGATTTTCTACTAAAAACCCGTAGCTTATTTCAGCTGCTGCCAGACACTTATTTGCATATTCCTTATCGTAAGGACGAAAATAACGCGAAGCCTGAGCCATAATACCAACAAAGCTTGCTGTTGCAGCCGAACTCCATTCAGTGAAGTATCGTTTTTCGTGGTCGTCTTCGGGCATGATAAAATCCGAAAAGCCGGTGCGTGTAAGTTTGTGCGACACACGCCCTGAACCATCGGGATACTGCATTTTCAGAAGCCAGTCGGTTTCCCACTTCAGTTCTTTCAGAAAATCGGGATAATCGGGAGCGGTTTCGGGCAAGTCATACGAATAATTCTTCAAAACATCGTTGAAATGATCCCAGGCAAAAAACATTAGCCCCATTGATATTCCGGCATTTACTACATACTTACCATGGTCGCCGGCATCGTGCCAGCCACCAACACCGTCTTTCCATCCACCTTTGTCTGTTATGTAATCAAGATGTCCGTCTTCAAGATGGCAGGCTTCGTGTGAATAAGAATTTCCTCCGTATTCAGCTTCGACACTTGCACCGCAGCGCCACAGGTAAAATGCCCTGAATGATGTCTCAAAAGCATGTCTGTAAACATCATCTCCAATACTGAAAACCGGTGAAATTTTGCCATTATCAATCTTCAACTGATAATTTCCTTCCGTTTCAAATTCTGAAAAATCCAAATTCCAGACTTGCGTGTCAAAATTCTCTTGACGGTACGGACCGGTGGCCTCAGAAGTAAAAACGACTTCTCCACTTTCGGAAATGATTAAACTAAAGGAGCTTGTCTCAACTGCAACAGAAGCCACTTTTTCATGTTGCTGCAGATATCCAAGGGTGTTCAGACTAAAAATATTTTGCGCCGGCAAACTTTGAGCCGCGAGTAACAGAATGACCAGAAGAATAACGATTTTTCTCATATCTATAAATTTTCTATTTATTTGCAGTACAATGATAGCCCATAAAACCTAAAACGATGTGGTTTATTTTTACAGAAAAAGGGGCGCATTTGTATAAAAACAAACGCCCCCAAGATTTAACCGAACTAATTCAAAAAACACGAAAAAATTATTTCGTTGAAAGTCTTAACATCAAAACATCGTGTGAAGGCACAGTTGCCTTCAACGTTTTTTTAGTTGTTCCAATATCTTTGTGAAGCCATAGGTCGCGAATAGCATATTCAATATTAGCAAAATCGATTTTACGACTGGCAAAATCGTCAACCACTACTTTTTCGTTCCAGTTATACTCAATTTCTTTATCATTTTCATCGCGGTTCAGAAAACAAACAGCCCAATCACCATCTGACAATGGTTTATACCAAATTTCGAGACTATCGGTTTTTGAATGTGCAAATCCCTGAATACCGAGTTTATCCTGGTTAACGGCTATTGCCTCTTCATTGGTCAGTATCTCAATCGTTTCGTCGCTTGCATGTTGAATATCGGTGCCGACAATAAGCGGTGAAGCAAGCATACACCACATCGAAAAGTGTGCGCGATCCTCGTTTACACTCATAGCATTGCCAACTTCCATCATATCGGGGTCGTTCCAATGACCCGGCCCGGCGTATTCGCGCAATCCGTCCTGCATATCAAGAATATTCATTATCCCCCACGACGACCATGTTCCATGATCCAGTTCGCCGGAGAAATCGTCGAAAATATCGCCCGTTGTGCGCCACATATGTCCAATATCTCTTGCCCAAAGCCAGGGGTTGTTGTCGCCCCATTCGCAAATACTGAACAAAACAGGACGACCTGCTGCTGCCAATGCATCGCGCATGGTAAGATACGCACCTTCGGCTGCCAGTCCTTCGGTATTACACCAATCGTACTTGAGATAATCGACACCCCATTCGGCATATTTCATAGCATCCTGATATTCATAGCCACGACTCCCGGGACGTCCGCCACAAGTTTGCCAACCGGCATCGGAATAAATTCCAAACTTAAGTCCCAGCGAATGTACATAGTCGGCCAGTGCTTTAATTCCCGACGGAAATTTCTCCTGATCGGCTGTAATAAAACCAAGGCTGTCGCGCTTTCCATGCCAGCAATCGTCAATTACAACATACTCGTAACCGGCATCTTTCAGGCCGCGATCAACTATTGCACGAGCTACCTCCTTCACCAAATCTTCGGTAATGTCACAGGCATAAATATTCCAGCTATTCCAACCCATTGGCGGTGTTTGTGCCAAATCGGGTGCCTTTTGAGCACCAGCAGCTACAAATAAAATTGCAGCCAAAAAGGTCATTCCAATTCTTTTCATAATATTACAGGTTTTGTTAATTTTTACCATTTATCGGTGCGAAAAGGTTCAGCCGGCAGACCTTTTCTGTTATAGAGATTCACTTCGCCCGGGTTATCGTCCCATAAGTAGCGAACCGCCGCAATTTCTTTAATTTTATTTGAATATACTTCTACTTTGTTTTTACCCGAAAGTCGTGCTTTTGCATAGTGAAACACGCCATCGTTACTGGCTACTACAAAACCGTTAATGTAACCATATTTATTTTTCACCTCAAATTCGGCTCCCTGCATCTCGAAAGTTATTATCGCTTTATCCTCATCAAATTCGACCGATTTATACCTTGGGCCGTTATAAACTACATCTTTCCCGTAATCGATATTTAAAGGATTAAGAGCCAGACGATAACCAACATCCTTTTTATTACGCGGGTGAATATCGCCTGCCTCTCCTATGTCGATAATACAAGCCATTTCAACTTTTTCGTCGGTGGCAACATGTGCCTGTGCTTCGCGTAAAAAAGGCCACACATCGTTGCCCGGAGTGCTGTTTTCGGCTTTATAATTGGCAAGTTGCACCATGTAAAACGACAAACCGGAGTTTCCCCACTGCTCGCGCCAGTCGGCAATAAGCATACGCATCTGGTTTTCATACCTCAGTGCCTGCACCTTTGAATCAGCATTCGATTCGCCCTGATACCATATGGCACCTTTCACGGCGAAATTCAGCAAAGGATGAATCATTCCATTAAAGAGCAACGTAGGAAACTGATTGGGCTGAAGTACGCTTTGGCTTATCGATACCGGATTTTGAGGCACACGAATTTCGTCTTTCATCATCTTCCACTTCCCCGACAATGCAATTGAATTTGTTCCGTCAGAAATGTACATTTTGCCTGCATCTCCATGAAAGCCACCACCCCCGGTATAATCCTCCACCCGCACGGTGATCTGGTTTTTACCTTCGTGCAAAAACGCAGCCGGCACTTTGTAGGTGCGTAACATATTGTACTGATTGTAGGTTTCGCCAACCCGCTTTCCATTTATCCAAACAACATCTGAGTCGTCGATCTGCGCCAGGCTGATTTCAGCATTTTGAAGTTTGAATCCGGCCGGCAATTTAAACGACTTACGATACCAAACTATACCGTCGAAGTTTACAAAATCGTCGTGGTTTTCCCATAATTCGGGCTGTGGATACTCATACCATTGCTGGTCGTCGAAATCCACATCGATGTAAGGATGATGAAAATCAGTTTTCTGAACTTTATTCAGCTCTTTTTGATAGCTTTCGAACACTTCTTTTTGTTCGCGAGCCATTTTTTCAACATCGACATCTTTAAGCCCCGTTGCCCAGCGGTTCATAAACGAATCGGCGGCAACCGTTTTGGGGCTTATCCATGTTTCGATAATGGTGCCGCCCCAATTGGAACTAATTAACCCTATCGGCACGCCCGTTTCGAGGTGGATGTTCTTTCCAAAATAATAGCCAACGGCCGAAAAAGTAGCCACTGTTTGAGGTGAGCAAATCTGCCACTGAGCAGGAGCTGTATCGTATGCAGGCTCAACAGCTGCATTCTTTTCAACATGAAACAAGCGGATGGCAGGATATTGAGCACGCTGAATTTCCTGCGAAGCACCATCGGTTTGGCTTAATGGCCATTCCATATTCGACTGACCAGAACAAACCCAAACATCGCCTGCCAAAATATTATCGAGTACAATTTTGTTTGAACCTTTTATAATAAGTTCGAACGGACCACCGGCCTTGCCCACAGGCACTTTTACCATCCACTTACCTTCAGAACTGGTTTCGGTACTAAATGATTTCCCTCTGAAAGTAACAGTTACTTTCTCACCTTTATCGGCCCAGCCCCAAATTGCAGTCTCGGCATTACGCTGCAACACCATATTGGAACTTAACAAATGAGGCAGACTCACATCTGCACTGGTAAGAAACGTAAAAAAAAGTGCCGAAACCAGCAAACACAGTCTCAGCTGTAAGTTGATTTTAGAAAATATCATTGTTGTAAGTTTTAGAAAATATTGATTTTACAAAAAAATAATCGACTAAAATTAAATAAAGCAATTGTAAGAACAGGGCAAAATGATATAATAAAGGTTTAAAATGACAAAAAAGCATAAGCCGAAGCAATTGGCAAGAATAAATCAGTGCTGGCAGATGATAATAAAATACATGGAACACGCACGTAACTTAATTGAGGATGACGTCAAAAAAAAAATTGACATTTTATACAAAAAAGGCAATTTTCCGCATGATTAACACTACTTTTTTGTAGTTTCATCTCATCATTTGGTTATTTTTTCAAAACAAATTGAAAACTTATGTTTATTTTTATAAGCTGTTTCAAATTTGTTTTAGGAAAATAAACAGTATCTTATACCTCAAAACCGACAACTATGGAATCAATTCGTTATTTTCATCAACCTACAATAAGTGAAAGTTTAGGAAATGGCTGGCATACGATGAAAAAGTATTTCTTCTATCTGTTGCTGGCCGTAATAATTGCGGGAATATTCAGAAGCGGCTCCAATACTTTCCAGTACAATTTCTCAAGCAATGATATACTAGGCACGGGATTTGATCATAACTGGGATCATTTTTCCCCATTTATACTAACTTTTGTTTCCATTTCGGCATTATTTGTACTTGCCTTTGCCATTTTAATCAGACCAGTTTTTTTGTATGGTGCCGACCTGATGTTTTTGCAAGGAGTACGCGATACCAAGCCCGATTTCAGGAGTTTAATTATTGGATTTCAAAAAAACTATATCAACATTGTTGTTGCTAGTCTTTTGGTAACCATTATTGTAATTGTAGGATTCATCTTACTTATTATACCTGGAATCATAGCTGCTTGCCGCTTGTTTATGGTGCCTTACCTTGTTATGGACAAGCAAATGGGAGGCATTGAAGCCATTGAAACCAGTTGGCAAATGACCCGCGGATACGGTTTTACAATTTTCGGCCTTGGTGTAACATCATTTTTCATTTTTATTGGAGGCTTACTTTTATTAATTGTTGGCGTTTTTCCGGCTTTAATATTGATTAATGCTTCGTTTGCCACGTTATACCAGGCAATAGTCACTCAAAATGAAAATGAAAGCAACCTTATTGAAAACAATGCCCCGGTAATCTAACCAGGCATGGCTTTTCTGATAAAGGTTCTATAATTAAGGATCGTTATATTTTAGACACAAGACAATAGCCCTGCGCCATAATGCACTAAATACCAGCAACTTAAACAAATATTACATCAAGACAGAAACAACTCATTGTCAATGTCTTAAAAAAGCCTAACGAACTATTAATCTGAAAAGGGTTGCTTTTATTAAAAATCTATTTTACATCCATCTCATCATCAATCCATTCATAAGCCCCAATATCCGGGGTCCCGTCTTGTATGCGCGAATTCCCAATAAAGCAAATAGGGGTATAATATTCTTTATAGTGTTTTAGTTAGTTGAACAGTACAAGTATAATAACAATATTTAATTATAATAGGGGGGGCAAAAATTATTCGTTTTATTTGACGAATGAATGTTTTGAGGTGATAAACAGGTGATTTATTTTGACACATAATCGGGATAATCGGTTTCGATAAACAGGGAATGATAGTCGGCAAAAATTCCATAGCCATTTTCGATATTTGAATACATAAAATACCAGCTTCATAAGATTCCAGGAATCGGAATACAGTACACTATTGTGTTTAAGAATACTAAGTCTATATTCCACTGTATGGAAACAGCAAATCTTCACTAAAGTCAAACCACTCTGTCTAAACAATTAAACTACTCAACAATACCAATATCAGATTTTTCACTTAAGACAGACTTAACAAACAAAAAATTCAGCACTATTTTTAATGGGTTAAAATAAGAAACGTAACTCATTGAAAATATGCACATAATGCAAACGTTTGCATTTTTTTATATGCTCATTATAAGCATATTATGTGCATTAAAAAACACAATATGATTGTGTGTGATTTGGTGAAACCGTATCTTTGCAAAAGATTAAAAAAACGAATGCGGCCTCCGTGCCGGAGACCGTAGCCCGCCAAAATAAATATCGATATTACAAATAGTTTGGTTTTATACAGAAAAAACAGAAAATGAAAAAGTTAAATCGCACAACAGCAACAGAAACAAAGCGTTATCCAACTAAGATTTTACAGTTTGGTGAAGGGAATTTTTTGAGAGCCTTTACTGACTGGATTGTTGATAAAATGAACAAAGAGGCCGGTTTTAATGCCGGAATTGATGTTGTTCAGCCGCTTCCGAATGGCATGGTTGATATGCTGAACGAACAAGATGGCCTGTACCATGTGTACTTGAAAGGGATTAAAGATGGCAAACCGGTAACCGAGTTTAGCCTGATTGACTGTATTAACAAGGGAATTAACCCTTACAGTGAATTTGAAAGCTACATGGAAAGCGTTCTGAACCCCGATTTGCGTTTTGTTTTTTCGAATACAACCGAAGCCGGTATTAGCTGGGATGAAAATGACACACTGGAGATGAAGCCTCAGAACTCGTTTCCGGGCAAGGTTACGGCCTTGCTATACGAGCGCTTTAA
>JAQICD010000249.1 GCA_027858715.1 Prolixibacteraceae bacterium | reverse complement strand
CAACAAACACGTAATAATTTTCGGCATCCTGAACTGTTGCGCCCCAGATGATATCCACCTCGTACACGGCCGTACCTTCAAGCTGGTCGTTAGTACTGTTATACCCCGATGTAACAAAGGTATAATCGGTACCATAAACAGCTTTTGTTGATCCGGCAGCATCGGTAGCCACATACCAGCGCACCTCATTTGGGTTGCCGTTATCGACAACCGTTGCATCGTAATTGTGCGTGTTACCCGGCATGGGGTTCAGGTACGTTGAGCTTTGCCCCAACGCCATAACCGCCAATACAGTTAAAATTATGGTTATAAATAGTTTCATAATAAACCCCCCCAGCTTCCACCCCCCAACCCCCTAAAGGGGGGGAGTAAAGCTCCGAGGTTGCTATTTAGTTAAGAAGCCCTTTCCCGTTCCCCATAGGGGTAGGGAAAAGCTTCGTTGTTACTTTTATTATTAATAATATAGGATTAATTCCTATTTAGAACGTTACCTCTCCGAATTCGCAGCCCTTAAAGTCCCCCCTTTAGGGGGATAGGGGGTTATCCTTCCGAATTCGCAGCCCGCACCCCCCCCCTTTAGGGGGCAGGGGGGTGTGTTTTTACACTCCTCCCATTCCTTCGATCAGCGGCATAATTTGTATGGTATGCGTTGCTTTATCGTTGTTCGAATTATTGTCGGTAAGGTTGGTGTTTGACTCTTCCTGTCCGGTAAGCAGCAGGCTTAACGCGAGGTCATAGCCCGGTGCGTTTTGAATCGACACGGTTACAATTACCTCGTCATCGTCGCCATTTACAGTGTAACGGTTTGCCCCGTCGGCTGTAATAACGCCCGAGTTGGTACCTTCAACGGTGATAATCACATTGTCGAGACCCAGGTCGGGAGCTACCTCCAGTTGCGGGATAAACGACCAGCTATAGGTCGCACCGCTTGCCATTGGGTTTTCAGTACCGTTTTGACGGGCCACCCTGAATTCCAGCTTGGTAGCACCGGCCGAGTACAAATCAGCTTCGGCCATAAAACCATCCTGGCTGTCGGTTGCCGGACAACTAATAGTGTTATCCACCGGCACATTTTCAGCCATCAGGTCGAAATCGGGGTATTGCGGTGTGATTTCCACATAACGATAGTTAGAACAGCCAGAGGAGCCCGTGGCCTGCACCCATAAATAATACGTATTCATAGCAGCACCATTGTTCCAGGCTATATTAGTACCGGCTTTGTTATCCGTCCCAACAATACCATCAGTATCACCCAAAAAGTCAAACTCCATCGTCGTAGCATCCTCCAATAAACCGCTGCCATCGGCATTATCAGTTATATAGAGGGAGTAATTCAGCCCTTCGGCCAACCCGTTCCAGGCATAGGTATGGGTCGCCCCCTCGTAAGGGTTAAGCGCTGAACTCTGTGCCTGAGCCACCAGCCCAAAGGCCGGCAGCAATAGCACGAGTAAAATGATGTGTTTTGTAAGGGTCATAGGTTATTATTTAATTAAATGATATACCACTAAGATCTGGCATAGCGTTTATATCAATGCTAGCTGATGTTGGTGAGCCGCCATTACTAAAAGTAGAGCCACCATAAGTTTCAGACACATTTGCAAGTGTGCCTGTTAATGCTGTATAACCTGCTGGAGCATTTGTCAGAGTAGCCCTAACTAAGACTTCTGTCGTTGTAGCAGCCAATCCACTTGGAGAAGTAGCACTCCATGAAGTAGTTCCTTCATCATAATATTCAATCGCTGTAACATTGGTTTCTGTAAATGTAACCTCAAATTCCCAGGTTCCAGTATTGGAATCATCTAAGTCAACTCTGTAAAACACATAAGAACTACCATCGCTCTCTGTATTATCCATGTTGAACTCAGCTCCTGTTGCAAATACCGGACAATCTTGTGTTGCAGCTGAGGCAAGTGTCCAATCGCTTTCATCATAAACTCCATCATTATCAGTTCCTATTGCAACTATAGATACTTCAAAATTATTTGGCTGGATATCTATTGGTTTAAAACGACGGTTTGAGCAAGTGCCAGTACCTTGTCCAGTTACTTCAATCCACAAATTATATATACCTGTAGTAGTTCCCCATGTTATTGTTACAGTTGCCTGACCTGTGGTTGTTGCACCAACGGTAGCATCTACAGCACCAACGGTAGCATTCACTGTAGTACCTGGTGTTGTTGAACTTTGATTAACAGAAAAAGTCACCTGATCTCCATCAGTAGGTAAATCTTGAACAGTATAATCCCATGTTGAACCTGCAACTGGGGTAAGTTTACTCTGTCCCATTGCCGTCCCGGCCAACAATGCCAGCCCGGCCATCATCATTAAAGTAAAAATTAATTTTTTCATCGTTTCTAATTTTAAAGTTTTACAATTTGTTTTCGTTATTTTATTTATAATCGTTTATTTCTTCACCGCTAAGACGCTAAGTCGCAAAGTTTTTTATTCCTCTGCGCTCTCTGCGCCTCTGTGGTTAAATTTTTATTTCACTATCAAAGAACTAATCTGTGTGTTTCTTTCACCGCTAAGATTCTTTTTATTTTCTTTCTTTGCGCCTCCGCGCTTTTGCGGTTAAATCCTTTTCCTTTGTGTGTACTTTGTGTCCTTCGTGGTTAAAGTTAAGGCGGATTACCACGGCACCTTACCGCCACCGGCCTTGTTATGTAATAGCCGGCACGGGAATAAGGATTATCCCGTGCTGCGGCTATTGCAATTAAAAAATGATTTAAGGAAAACAATGCTGGCTGGTTGTGTGTGTGAGGAAACCTTCCAACAAGGGTTTTAAGCCATTGTATTACACGTGCTTTGTAAGCAGGCGTTTCGTATAAAGGCTTAGAGGAAATGTATTGTGTGTAAGAAT
>JAQICD010000049.1 GCA_027858715.1 Prolixibacteraceae bacterium | reverse complement strand
TTCTGTGGGTATTAAAAACACGCGACATGCTGTTACATGCGGGTTAATAGCTGATTTTGTGGGTATTATTACAGCCATTTTTATTGGTTATTTATTTTTCTATTAAGACTTTACTTTTTCATGCACTTCTCAATTTGTTTGATAACCCGGTCGCCAAGGTTTGATTTTCGCTTGATATGTGTATTAATTTCCTGAACAAAGCTGTTGGTTTCAAAACTACCCCTTACCATCTCAAAATCTTCCTGCCGTGTTTTATCGTCACCGTCAGCACCAAAACCGGTCATAGCACTTAGTCTGAACTCTTTTTTTGCATCGTTATAGAGCATATCATCCAGTCCTATAACACTTTCTTTCCATCGCTTAACAAGTGCTATAATATCATCAGGGGTGATATTATTTAGTGATTTGTTGAGTCGTTTTTCAAGTAATTGTGCCGACCAGTTCCATTCAATATCATAGTATGATGCATGCAATTGTTTGAAACGGTTCTCGATAGTTTGGAGGTCAGTAATTCTACCATCTTCAACTTCATCCAGTATTTTATCAAGTTCAGATTTTGGGCATATTAACCCTGCTATATCCACCCAGGTCCCGGTTCCGGTTTCGCAATCAGTTTTTAACGCCTTGATAAGATCATCGGGTGAATTTAAATCATAGTCGTTTAATCGTGTAATAACTGAATTCCCCAGAAATTTATCAATTCCTGTATTGTATAAATCAATTCCTGTTCGTAATGCAGAAGAGGAGATTGAAGTATTGTTGTACACATACTCGTTTGATGATTCGCCGGAAACTTTTCTTAGGTTTTCAAGGACTTCTAAGGCATTGAGCATTTTCTGGATGGTGTACGGGCTCAACAAATTATAATTTATACTGTCGAGCAAATCCGGGTCGGTACGTTTGTCACGCTTTGGCCATTTCATTGCATCGCGTATGGTTCCAACACTTTTCAGGTTAATTCCAGGAACCAGCCACGATTTGTCTTTGTTCTCAATTAGATAGGAGAAGGGCATATCTGATGTATCTGAATTTTTGTAGTGGCGACCCATAATTAAGGTGAAAGGGCCAATTTTAGCCGGCCACAACAGGTATGAATCACTGGTTGTTTTTGAACCTCTTTCAACAATTCCCTGATGAATAGGACCAAGTTTATACATGTGATTGCTCTGGTTGGATCCTGAACCGGCATTTAAAAATGAATACATTCCAGCAATAAGCAGTGTTGATTTGTGGTGGGTTACGGTGTAGGGGCCGGCAAAAATAGAACAGGCTTCACCATGAAACCCCTGGCAGTTCGAAAAGAATACAGAATTCTCAGCAGAATAATTTTTTCCAAGTTCGCAACCCTGTCCAACATAGCATTTATCAATTATAACCCCCTCGTTTATACTACTGCCCGATTGGATGATAAACTTTTTCATAATCACATCGTTGCCAATTTCAACAGGTGCGTGCTTGTTGCTTATAATTGAGCCGTTTGCGATCAATCGTGTCCCTTCAATTAATACATATTCGCCAATGTAGCAATTCTTTATTTCACCTACATTAATGATCTTACAATGCTTCCCAATGTATCCTCGTTTAGATTTTTTCTGGAGAGAATACTCATAAATCATCGATTCCAGCTTATTTATTAAAACAGGACGGTAGCGGTATAAAGTCATAATGTAAGCCAATTGTGCCGACAGGTGGTCGTACATCATTATTTCGCGTCCGCCCGATTCGTCAAGCACAGCAATTTTTTCAGCATTGCCAAAGGTATTTTCATTCTCGGTTGCAATTAGCTGTACATTGTTAATTATTACGTTGTCGCCAATATTGTAATTGGAAATATAATTTTTAACATAGTTGATATAACAATCTTTTCCTACAGTGCAATTATGCAGAGTGGAATTGTAAATACCAGAATGGCGTTTAATGCCTCCAAACAATTCAATTTTTGAATTAAGAGAACCAATTTTTACTTCGCCCGCAAAGTGGGTATTAATTATATTTTCAGGTTTAAAATCATTGCAAACAAAAATGTTATCCCAGTTTTCGCTTGAGCACATCTGTTGCTTTAATTGTTCAATTTCGGCATTCGTGAGATTTCTGTATTTCATAGTCATTTTATTGTGAGTTGTGCGAGATAATCGTAATGTGGACCATATTCAATTATAGTAGTTTTAAATCCGGCTTGTTCTGCAATTTCTGATAAAATAACGTGATCTGCAAATAACCAAGAAAAAGGTTTGCCGTGTATGTTCTTGTATGTTAAGTGGTAGTCGATTTCACCATAATAATGGCTTGCGTTGACATCGAGCAAAAAAGATCCGTCTTCTTGTTCAAATAGATAGATTAAATCAGACGAATCGAGAATAATTTTCCCTGATTTATTAAGTAGTCTCTTTAAATGTGTGAGTAATATGGTGAGGCCTGCCAAAGTTTCTGCAATTCCAATACCATTCATCATTAACAATATGGTATCGTATTTTTCTAATTTGTAGGAAAGTACATCAGTATTAACAACTTTTTTAATTTTCTGCTTTTTCATAATTTCACAACAAAACGTTGACGTTTCGAGGGCGGTTACATCGAATTTGTTTTGTTGCAGATGTAGTGAATGACAACCGGCACCGGCTCCTACATCTAAAATTTTACCGCTGCACTTTTTTAGTGCAATACGTTCAAGTTTTGGCATATCAGAGTACTGCCTGAAAAAATATTCAGGTGGTAATTCTTCATCTTCAACAACATTTGAAAAAACTTTAACAGATGTGTTGTCTTTATTGTAGTAATAATTTGATATAGATTGTCCTAGCGGATCAAATTCAGGGTTGATAACCATTTAATATTTGATTTATAAATCTAAAATCAAATATAGTAAAATCAGGCAATTTGTTGTGCCTTTACTGTTTCTGAATTACGAATTAATTTGATGCAGGCTTTTTCAAGAATAGAATAAATATAAAAACCTTTATGAAGTCCTTCGGCAATAATAAAAATTCTAGAGTCGGTAAATTTTTTGGCTGCTTTTATTACTTCGTCAAGATTAACCTTCTCGTTGTGCAACCAGATATTGGTATTAAAATGACCTGGAGTTAATTTGTATCCTTTTAGTTCAGCGTCGTTAAAAAACGATTGTGCCATGAAATAATCAATGTTTTCAGTTAGGTGCATCTCAGATTTTTTAAGTTGTTAGAGGTTTCTGTTTTTAATACAATCGGGGAGAGGTTTACCCCCCTCCCTGATTGTTTTTTTTTAGAATCTGAATCCTAAAGTTAAAGTAGCCTGATGGTTAAGTTCGGTTAATGTTGCTGTTGCAGTACCACCCGATGGGTTTGTATAATAAGTTTCTTGTACTTTGTAAGCATATTCTGAATGATTCAGCCTGTAGGCAAAATCAATAAAAAAGCTCCGTTGACGAAAGCCAAAACCTGCTGTATATGCCGAATAACTATCGTTAGAGTTGAGTAATGTTTCAGTAGTGCCACCTTCATATGAATAGGTCTGATTCCATGGATTGCCAATTAGATTATAACCTGCTCGAAGACTAAAATTGGGAGTGGCTCTGAATTCGCCACCAACACGTAAATTCCCGGTGGTTTTATACATCTGTCCGATTTCTGAGTTGTTATCAGAATAATCCCAGTTATCGCCGGCATGCCTGAATTTCATAGCACCATAATTCACTATTTCATAGTCTGCGCTTATAATTGCTAATTTATTAAGTATAAATGCAGCACTAAAATTAGCTTTAAAAGGAGTTTCCAGCTTGTAGTTATATGGTGTAATTTCATTTCCATCCGACCATGAAGTATTGTATCCGTTTTCGTCATCGCCAACTTCCTGATCAAAATTAGCTGTTACTTTTTTATAGTCAGAATGTGTAAGCGTATAAAATGTAGGAGTATGTACTGAGGCTCCTAAACGCAATGACTTGAATGGTCGCACGATAATTCCGGCCTTAAAGTTTGCACCAAAACCAGATTCTTCCATCTGATGATCAACTGAGTAATAATTTAAAAATTCACTTTCATTGTTATCATCAATTTCCATATATAAAATATCCTGAGAATATGAAACGTCAACTAGACCTACAGAGGCTCCGACATAAACCTTATGGTTAAAATTCATACCCATTGATAAAAGATATTCATCGATTCTTCCTGATTTGCTTATAATAGCTTTCTGCTGGTGAGGAAAAACATCAACAGCTTCGTATCCTATTCCTATAACGTTATTATTTTCGTCAGTAATATTGTATGGTTCGTAATCTGTTAAATCGTTATAATAAATACCTTCTATCACATTTGGATCGGTGTCCTCACTTATCAGCCATGTATTCCATGCTTGCCCTTCGTGAAAATAATCAAAGTAATCAGGGTTGCCAGCAGAATTAGCATAGTCGGTATAATAATTAAGAAGTGTTGTATTGGCGTCGTATCCCTTTATTAAACTGTTTGAATGAAAGTTTTTCAACCGGTTAAAACCAAATCCTAATGTGATATTTGTAAGTCCTGATTCTACTCCTGTAGAGATCGTTGTGACGTAACTTAAATTGTTGAAAATGAATTTGTATTGATTATCTGATGCATTGTAATTTAAATAGTTTGCATCAATGTTATTGGCATTTAACGAAGGTGATAAGGTTAATTCATCGGAACGGTAAACACCTAATCCGGCAGGATTTATGCTGGCTGATATAAAATCACCACCTACTGCTCCAAAGGCACTTCCCATTGCTATTGAACGTGCCGTGCCACCATATTCAGTTTGCGAATAGCGAAGTGCATCGTAAAAATCTTGTGCAAATGAAATATTCACAAATAAAATGGCCAATATTGTTGCTAAATGTTTCATCGTGTTAAGTTTTAAAAATTGCATTTAGTTCTTTTGTTTATCAAAGGGTTAGTTCATGTTCTGAAATGAACACAGTTATATATAATGTGTCAAGCATAGCTTCAATCATACTAAATTCCTATTGTGTTTGTTTTATCTTCTTCTGCCTGATGAGCTGCTTGAAGACGAACTGCTTGAGCCACTACTTCGCGAACTTCCGCTGGAAGAACTGCGACTTGGACTGCTGGAATAGCTGCTGCTGCTTCTTGATGAGCTACGACTCGGACTGCTTGAGTAGCTGCTACTACTTCTCGATGAGCGGCGGCTAGGGCTACTCGTTGAAGTACTTTTTGTTGTGCTTGAACTTGTACCTGAACTGTAGCTTTTTGAAGGAGTACTTGAACTTCTACGGTATGTAGATCTGTTTGTAGCACTACTGGTTGATGGTATGCTGTAGCTCCTTTTACTTTTACTTGTACTCCTGGTCGTTTGTGTCGCAGTTCTATTGCTGGTTGAACGATTATAACTTCCACTATTGTATGTGGCACGGGTATTTGTCCGTGGTCTGCTGTAACTCGGTGTATAATTGCTGCTTCGGCTTGTTGTACTTACCGTTGACCTAGCATTAGTACTGGTTGTATTTTCGCTGCCGCTTGAACGTCTTCGTTCCATTACAACCGGTTTTTCGCTTGTTCTGGCTGATTTTTGCATATCAGCTACCGATTCGTTGCTGATAACACTACGTCGGCTGCTATTGCGGGTTGAGCTGCTAATTGCATTGTCATTTCTTATACCAGAGGCACTTCCACCGGCTACACCACCACCACTATAGGTTGTGTTTGGCCTGCTCGAACGTCGGTTGCTTTCGAGTCTGTTATCATTTCTATCGTAATAATAGTTTGAGTGATGTCCACCCCAATAATTTCCATAATAGTAACCCGAATAATAAGGCGAATACCAACCATAGTTATACCATGATCTGTGATAATACGGCGAATACCCCCATGAATAGTAGAATGGATCGTAGTGCCATGAATTCCAGCGGTGATAATTTGAATAATAAGGTGCACCCCAGCCATAATTAAAAGATAAACTTAAATACGGATCGTAATAGTATGGATCGTGAAATCTTCTTATCCGGTCGGCATAAGACATGTTATCATCGATGTAATAATTATTCACAATATAATTTCCGTTGTTTTCATCTGGTATAAATATTGTATCTGCACTTTCATTTTGGGTGCGACTTAAATTATAAGCCTGTACATCGTCATACCAATCGGGCATTTCGTCGGAATATACATAGTTGTCGAGTGTTTTTGATCCATCTTCTGCCCCCCCCAGTTCGCTTATAATAAGAATGTTGTCGTCTGATTTAGAGCGTCTTGATTCTTCTTGCACCAATTCGCTACTGATTTCAGGGATGTCTTCTCCCGGCCAGTAATAAAGATCGTCAACATAGTTGCTTGTTGTTTGCCTGTTGGTTGTGCAGGCGGTAGCAACTAATGCTGCAATCATGATGATGATTAATTTACGTTTCATAACTTGTCCTCCTTAGGCTTTATATTTTTATATTTTTGTGCTTTCTTTGTGTACTTTTAATGCTTACAAATTAAACAAATACTATACCAAAAGAAAGGATATGGCGAAGGAATTAACATCAAAAAGTGAAAATTATTCACAATGGTATAACGATCTGGTTGTAAAAGCCGATCTTGCCGAAAATTCAGCAGTTCGAGGCTGCATGGTAATAAAGCCTTATGGTTATGCAATTTGGGAAAAAATGCAGGCTCAGCTTGATAAGATGTTTAAAGACACAGGTCATGTGAATGCATACTTTCCCCTGTTTATTCCAAAATCATTTTTTAGTAAAGAAGCCGCACATGTCGAAGGTTTTGCTAAAGAATGTGCTGTAGTTACTCATTACAGATTAAAAAACGATCCTGACGGGAATGGGATAGTGGTTGATCCGGATGCAAAACTTGAAGAGGAGTTGATAGTGCGCCCTACTTCTGAAACAATCATCTGGAATACATACAAAAACTGGATACAGTCGTGGCGCGACCTTCCAATTTTATGTAATCAGTGGGCGAACGTTGTGCGATGGGAAATGCGTACGCGCTTGTTTTTGCGTACTGCTGAGTTTTTGTGGCAGGAAGGACATACTGCCCATGCTACAAAACAGGAGGCCGTTGATGAGACTTTTAAGATGGTAAATGTTTACGCTGAATTTGCTGAAAAATATATGGCTATGCCTGTTATTAAAGGGCACAAATCGGAAAACGAGCGCTTTGCAGGTGCACTCGATACTTTATGTATCGAAGCGCTTATGCAGGATGGCAAAGCTTTGCAGGCAGGAACGTCACACTTTCTGGGGCAAAACTTTGCAAAGGCTTTCGATGTGCAATTTGCAAATAAGGAAGGCAAACTCGAACATGTTTGGGCAACATCGTGGGGCGTTTCAACCCGATTGATGGGAGCCCTGGTAATGGCTCATTCAGATGATAACGGGCTGGTTCTTCCTCCGGAATTAGCACCTTTCCAAGTTGTTATTGTTCCAATTTTTCGAAACGATGAACAATTGAACCAGATTTCAGAAAAAGTTGATATGATCATTGAAAAACTAAAAACCAGGGGGATTTCCGTTAAATATGACGATAGCGATGCTAAGAAACCGGGATGGAAATTTGCAGAATACGAATTGAAAGGCGTTCCTGTACGCTTGGCCATAGGCCCTCGTGATATCGAAAACGGTACAGTAGAAGTAGCTCGTCGAGACCTTCTGTCAAAAGAAGTGGTTAATATTGAAGGAATCGATGAATATGTAGAAAACCTGTTGGATGATATTCAAACATCAATTTTTAACAAAGCATTTAACTTCCGTGCCGAGCATACAACCGAAGCGAATACATGGGATGAATTCATAGATGTACTTAAAAACAAAGGTGGATTTATTTCGGCACACTGGGATGGCTCACCCGAAACAGAACAAAAAATAAAAGACGAAACCAAAGCAACAATACGCTGCATACCTTTTGATTCAAAAGAAGAAGAGGGCAAATGTATATACTCTGGTAAACCATCCAAACAAAGAGTTCTTTTTGCTATTGCCTATTAATAAATACAAATTACACTATTAATATAAAAGCCATTCGATATCGAATGGCTTTTTTTTGATGTAGTTTTTAGTGATGCATAATAATAAAAAAGCCCTGCAATTTATTGCAGGGCTTTTATTCTGCGGAGAGAGAGGGATTCGAACCCCCGGACCGCTCGCACGGTCAACGGTTTTCAAGACCGCCGCATTCGACCACTCTGCCATCTCTCCAAAATATTTACAGAACGTGCATAAAACGTATGTTTCCCGTCAAATGCGATGCAAAAATAGATGAATTTTTTATTCTCCCAAAAATAAAATGAATTATTTTTGAGTGCTTTGAATACTGATTTTTATCATATAGCCGATAAATTACTATAAAGCATTAAAAATCAGAACACACCAGTTGGATTAATGCAAAAAGAAAGCAAACACATGGCTATGGCGCTGATATTGTGCGCATTAGCTTTTGTTGTATTATATGGGGATTTTCATATCCGGACAGACAAAAACCACGAATGTCCCTGTTCTTCTGGTTTTTTAGCAATATTTTTTTTTGATGACGTTTGCAAAGCTCAGTAAAAACGATATATTTGTGATAATTAAAGTAGTTTTTTATAACCCTTAAATTTCGACTTATGAATAAAGCTCAATTAATCGATGCTATGGCTGCAAAATCTGGCCTAACTAAAGCTGACGCAAAAAAATCATTAGATGCATTTATTGAAGCTACAGGTGAAGCCTTAAAGTCAGGTGATCGTGTAGCCTTAGTAGGATTTGGTTCATTCTCTGTATCAAAAAGAAGTGCGAGAACTGGACGTAATCCACAAACAGGTAAAGAAATTCAAATTCCTGCTAAATCAGTAGTTAAATTTAAACCGGGAAGCGAACTTGCTGAAAGCGTTTAAAAAGATTGAAAAAAATTTTCAGGGGAGGGCATGATTTTGTTCTCCCTTTTTTATTTTAGCTCATATTTTTTTAGCGAATGGAAAAAGAAGTTATTCGGTATTTATCACAATATTTAACCAAAAGCAGGTGGTCACTTTTACAAAAAGTGATTAAAAACAGAACCAAATTCATTACAATTGTCCTTGAAGATATTTATCAAAGTCAGAATGCCAGCGCAGTTCTTCGAACATGTGATTGTTATGGCATTCAGAATGTTCATGTAATTGAGAATAGAAATGAATTTGATGTTAATCCTCAGGTTGCTTTAGGGGCATCAAAATGGCTTAATATAAATCATTACAATAGTAACGAAAACAATACATGCGAAGCATTAGACAAACTAAAAAGCGATGGTTACCGTATTATTGCTACATCTCCTCACGAAAACGACGTTTCGTTAGAAGATTTTGACTTTGGAAAGGGTAAATTTGCGCTGGTTTTTGGTACTGAGCGACAGGGTATTTCTGAAGAAGTAAAAAAAAATGCCGATGAGTTTCTCAAAATACCAATGTTTGGGTTCACCGAAAGTTTCAATATTTCAGTTTCTGCAGCAATTATATTACATCACTTAACACATAAAATAAGAAATAGTGAAACCGATTGGAAATTAACTGAAAAAGAACAAGACAAACTAATTATTAGCTGGTTAAAGAAGTCAATAAAAGGTAGCGAGACAATTGTTAATAATTTTATGAAAACAAAATGATTTGAATTGTTTTTTTTTCTTTTATTAAATATTTAATTTAATTACATTTGGCTGGATTTAGATTGATTAATTATGAATTGTTTGATAATTGATGATGATAGGCTTTCGAGAAAATTACTGGAAAAATTTGTAGAGAAAACTGATTTGCTCGACCAATATTTTTCATTCTCAAATGCTATTGATGCAATAAATTTTCTAAAAAAAGATCAAGAGGATATTGATGTTATATTTCTCGATATTGAGATGCCCGATATGAACGGAGTAGAATTTATGCAATCAATTGGAGATCATCCTGTTCAAATTATTGTTGTTTCCTCTAAAGAGAAATATGCACTTGATGCTATTGAATACGATGTAACAGATTATTTGTTGAAGCCGGTTACTTATGTTCGGTTTCTGAAAGCGACTGAAAAAGCATTAAGCCGATTGCGCGAAGAAATGTTGCCTTCATCGAGTTCGAAAGAAGATTTCTTTATTCGTAACAACGCAAGCCTTAAACGCTTAAGCTACGATGATGTAATTTGGGTTGAAGCAATGGAAAATTACATCGTTGTTAATACCTTCGACGACTGCTATACCATTCATTTTACAATGAAAGCCATAATGGATCAATTGCCTGAAGATAAATTTTTCAGGATTCATCGATCCTACATAGTTAATCGTCGAAAAATTGAGTTTATAAAAACCAGTACCATTGAAGTAAGAACTCACGAAGGAATCCGTTCACTTCCCATTGGTAAATCATACCGGGAGCTTCTTTTGCGCGACATCAATTTGCTAAGCAAATAATTATTTGACTATTTGTGGCAAAAAATCCAAAAGGTGTTTTATTAATATTGCCCTGTCAGTTGTAGCTCTATCTATTGAGCTGTTAAGTTTATTGATGTATTCTTGAGCTGATGTTGATGATAGAGTTCCCTCGCTGTTTTCAATTACAGTAAATGCCTCAAAAGCATTCATGTATTCACCGTTAATTACAATATCAATAAAAGTGTCGAAATAGTTTGTAAAGTCGAGACCATTCTTCCAGCAAACACTTACAAGCGTTTCTTGTATGTGAGCAAGCTTTTCATTCTCAATTGCCTTAACCAACTCTGGAACCGCGTCGGTGTGCTTTATTTCAGACAGTATCTTAACAATTTTATTTTTAATTGTAATATCTTCAACTTGGTTCAATACATCAGCAAGCATTGGAATATAGCTGCTGTTCCCGTGTTCGCTAATTTCGTTAAGCGACTGTGAAATCTGCATTACATCTTCAGAATACAGACGTCTGATAATTTTTTCTTCTGCTTTGTTATTGTTCATTGCATTATTTTTCTGCAAAGATAATTTTTGAACCAATAAACATATAAGAGAATTGCCTGTTTGTTATGAATTGCAAATAATTAGTTTCTTTGTCAGTTGTATGTATCCAGTAAAATCGAAGAATGAGAAAAACCCATGAGTTAGGAAACGAGAAGATTGGATTGTTAATAAAGAAATTTTACTGGCCGGCATTTATCAGCGTGTCGGTCAGTGCTTTATATAATATTGTCGATCGGATCTTCATAGGTCAGGGTGTCGGTGCCGAAGCATTATCAGGTTTAAGTATTGTTTTTCCGATTATGCTCATTTTTATGGCTTTCGGAATGCTCTTTGGTGTTGGTACCGGAGTTCAGGTATCCATTAGATTAGGGGAAGATAAGCACGAAAGAGCCGAAAGAACACTTGGAAACGGTTTTACAATGATGTTGTTGGTCTCTGTGTTTATATCGGTATTGGTTTATTTTACAAAAGACCCAATACTTCGAATATTTGGAGCAACAGTTGAAACCATAAAATATGCCGATGATTATCTCCTGTATCTTTTACCAGGTATAATCTTTCAGGTTGTGGGATTTTCGCTAAACAATGTAATCCGAAGCGAAGGCAATGCTAAAGTTGCCATGTTTACTATGCTTATTAGCGCCGGAAGCAATATACTACTCGATGCAATTTTTATTTTCGGTTTTAATATGGGCGTTAAAGGCGCAGCATTAGCAACTGTTCTATCAATGTTGCTGATGTCTGTTTGGGTATTGGTTTACTTTTTGAAGGGAAATTCGGTTGTTAAATTACGCTTGGAATACATGCGTCTGGATTCGTCTATTGTATGGGATATTGTCTCAATCGGGATGGCTCCTTTTGCTATGCAAATTGCTGCTAGTTTTGTGCAAGGAATGCTTAATACTCAGCTTGTAAAATATGGAAATGATATAGCTGTTGCAGCCAATGGAATAATCATGAGTATTTCACTAATGATTTTAATGTCGGTTGTTGCTGTAAACATGGCCATACAGCCTATTATTGGGTTTAATTTTGGTGCCCGAAACTTTGAACGTGTTAAAGAAACACTTTATAAGGGTATTATTTTTGGTTCTGTAATTGCACTGGTAGGTTTTATTCTAGTACAGGTTTTTCCAGGAGAAATTGTCAAAATGTTTAACAATACGGATGCCACATTGTATCAAATTGGGAAAAGAGGACTCAGGATAGGATTGTCGGTTGTGTTTCTTATTGGTTTCCAGGTTATAATGGGAAATTATTTTCAATCAACCGGCAAAGCAAAACTGGCCATGTTCATCTCGCTATTACGACAGGTTATTGTTCTGATTCCAATGTTAATAATACTGCCTCGTTTTTTCGGACTGGATGGTGTATGGTTGTCAATGCCTGTTGCAAGTATCATTTCAGCTATAATCGTAGTTTATTACTTCCGAAAAGAACAGTTGCACCTCAAAGAATTAATCGACAGCAAAGAAAAACTTCTTTAGCAAATTAAATTTTATGACTTAAAGATTTCCCCGTATGAGAACCATCAATCGAAACAATACTTTCGGGTGTACCTTCAAATACAACCTGTCCGCCTTTATCGCCACCATCAGGGCCCATGTCAATAATCCAGTCGGCCGATTTTATAATTTCAAGGTTGTGCTCAACAATCAGAACGGTATGTCCCCGGTCGATTAAAGCATTCAACGATTTAAGCAACGTATTTATATCATGAAAATGAAGTCCGGTTGTTGGTTCATCGAAAATAAACAGGGTGTGTTCTTGTTTTTCTTTTGCTAAAAAAGATGCCAGCTTAACCCGCTGACTTTCACCACCCGACAAGGTGCTTGATGACTGTCCCAAACGGATATATCCCAAGCCAACATCCTGCAAGGGTTTTAAGCGGGCTGCAATTTTTTGCTCACCATTTTTGCTCTTTTTATCAAACAACTCAATAGCCTCATTTACAGTCAGCTCAAGTATGTCATGAATGCTGTGGTCTTTGTATTTTACATCCAGAATATCTTCCTTGAACCGTTTTCCTCCACAACTTTCGCAGCTTAGGTATATATCGGCCATAAACTGCATTTCAACTTTTATCTGGCCTTCTCCCAGGCATTCGTCACAACGTCCGCCGTCAACATTAAATGAGAAGTGAGAAGGTTTAAGTCCAAGTACCTTGGCGGCCTGTTGCCGTGCAAAAAGTGCCCTTATTTCGTCGTAAGCCTTAAGATAAGTTACAGGGTTCGAACGCGAAGACTTTCCAATTGGATTTTGGTCAACAAATTCAATAGAATGAATCAGATGAATATCCCCCAACAGCCTGTCGTGCTTACCGGTTTGTTCACCATACTGACCAAATTTTTTCGCCAGCGCGGGATAAAACACTTGTTTAACTAGCGTCGATTTGCCAGATCCGCTTACACCTGTAACAACAGTCATAATATTTAGAGGAACTTTCACATCGATATTTTTCAAGTTGTTTTCTCGGGCACCAGAAATTTCGATATAATTATTCCATTTTCGCCGAATTGTTGGCAACGGAATAGCTAAGTTGTTATTCAAATACGCTGCTGTAAGGCTTTTTTCATCATGAAGCAAATCATTCTGAGAACCATAAAACATGATTTCACCTCCATGCACACCGGCTTTTGGTCCGATATCCAACACAAAATCGGCAGCCCTTATAATTTCTTCATCATGTTCAACCACAACAACTGTATTGCCCAATTCGCGTAATTTAGTTAATACACTAAGTAAACGCTGCGTATCGCGCGAATGTAATCCGATACTTGGTTCGTCGAGTATGTAAAGTGAGCCAACCAAACTACTTCCCAGCGATGTTGCAAGGTTGATACGTTGTGATTCGCCTCCCGAAAGGGTAGAGGAAAGTCGATTTAAAGTCAAATACCCCAAACCAACATCGCATAAAAATGTTAAACGGTTGTTGATTTCGCGAAGCAGTCGTTCAGTAAGTTTTATTTCATGTTTATCAAATTCAATATGCTTAAATATTTCTTTCAACTCTGATACAGGTTTAAGAACCAATTCCTGAATAGATTTCCCCTTTATTTTAACATATCCCGCTTCTTTTTTCAACCTTGATCCACCGCAATCTGGACACACAGTTTTACCTCTGTAACGAGCCATCATTACCCTGTATTGAATTTTGTAACTGTTCGACTCCATATACGAGAAGAAATCATTTAGCCCATGAAAATATTTATTACCTGTCCACAATAGCTGTTGCTGTTCAGTGGTAAGTTCGCAGTAAGGTTTGTGAATTGAAAAATTGAATTTTGATGCATGATTTATTAATTCATTTTTCCATTCCGACATTTTTTCCCCTTTCCAGCATGCAACAGCATCATCGTAAATAGAAAGATTTTTATTGGGAATAACCAGGTCAATATCAACTCCAATTACTTTTCCGTATCCTTCGCAACGTGGGCAAGCACCAACCGGATTGTTAAAGCTAAACATATCAAGGCTTGGTTCTTCAAACGACATACCGTCGATCTCAAATCTGTGCGAAAACGATTTTTCAGTGATGTTATTGTCATTGAGGGCTTTTACAATGCATATTCCGCGTCCTTCATTAAAAGCAGCCTGAACCGAATCGGCAATCCTACTTTTAGTGTCATCATCATTTTTTACTGTAATCCGATCTATTACAATGTTAATATTGTCCCTGTTTTTATGAATAACCTCAATGGCGTCGGCGGTATCAATTTTAAAAATCTTCCCGTCTGATTCAAGACGTGTAAACCCCTGCTGAAACAGTAAACTCATTTCATCTTCCAGTTTTCTGTCGTGATACGATTTCAGCGGAGCTAAAATCAGTATTCTGGTTTTTTGCGAAAATGATAAAATGTAATCAACGACATCAGTAACATCGTGTTTTTTTACTTCTTTATCCGATATTGGCGAAATGGTCTTACCGGCGCGCGAAAACAATAATTTGAGGTAATCGTATATCTCGGTTGATGTGCCAACGGTTGAGCGGGGATTACGTGTGTTAACCTTCTGCTCAATGGCAATTGCGGGCGGAATACCTTTAATAAAATCAACTTCCGGTTTATTTATACGCCCCAAAAATTGGCGTGCATATGATGACAAACTCTCAACATATCTTCGTTGACCTTCGGCATAAAGAGTATCAAAAGCCAGTGTTGATTTTCCTGAACCAGACACGCCGGTAATTACCACAAATTTATTACGCGGTATCTTAATTTCTATATCTTTAAGGTTGTGAAGACGTGCTCCTTTTATATGAATATGATTGCTGAAATCTAAATTTTTTGACATTTAACAGTAAAATATTTGCCCGTTTATAAAAAATACCTATTTTTGACACAAAGTTAACAATTTGTAACACCATTTAAACAATAGGAGAAAACTTATAGGAACAACTCTACCTTAATTTAACTTAAATATTAAAGGTAATGATCGACAGACAAAATCTGAGCGATAATGAGTTGATACAATCCTATGTTAGTGGTGATTTTTCTTCACTAGAGGTACTCATTAATCGGTACAAAGACAAAATTTTTACATATATTTTAGTTACGGTAAAGAATCATCATTTAGCTGAAGATATCTTTCAGGATGCATTCATTAAAGTTGTGCGCTCGTTAAAATCAGGACGATATACAGATAACGGGAAATTTGTTTCGTGGGTTATGCGAATATCGCATAACCTCATAATTGACCACTATCGTCGTGAGAAAAACATGAATACTTATTCAAACGATGCATCGGAATACGATTTGTTTAATTCTTCTAAATTTTCTGATGAAAATATTGAGGACTTTATAATCAACGAGCAAATTTTGAACGATGTTAAAGAACTAGTTGAGCAATTACCCGACGATCAGAAACAAGTGGTAATGATGCGTCATTACCAGGATATGAGCTTCAAGGAAATTGCTGAACAAACCGGAGTAAGTATAAATACAGCACTTGGGCGAATGCGTTATGCTTTGATTAATTTGCGGAAGCTAATAAACGAGAAAAGATTAATTTTAACAAAAATGTAATTTTTTTAGCCAGGTATATAATATTTTCTTAAGTAAGTACGTTTTCGTAATAAACAAATTATAAAAATGTGCCTATGAAGAAATTCTTTACCTTTTATCTTAATCATTTTCGTTCTTCTGAAATTAAAAAAACACATAAGGTTGATATTATAAAGTCAAATTCGGATAAACTATACGAAGCACCCGAAAAATGTGTAAACAACGTTTTGTCATTTGCTCGCGCTTATTGCACAATTGAAACAGAATGTTCAGGAACTGTAGAAATGATACAAAATTGAATCTGATTCAATATGTTAAAAAAAAGAGCCGGCAGCTTATAGAAATAAGTTACCGGCTCTTTTTTATGTAATATTGTAATTTTAAATTTGTAACATAGACATATTAGAGTGTCTATAAAATTTTTTAAATAATAGAAATGCAACACCAACAGTATATATGCCCTAAATGTGGAAATCGTGAATACGATGTTGATCAAATGCGTGCTACCGGAGGCGCTTTGGCAAAAATATTTGATGTTCAGAATAAAAAATTTACAACCGTTTCGTGCAAACATTGTGGATTTACTGAATTATACAAAGGAAGAACTTCAACAATTGGAAATGTATTTGACTTTTTTACCAGTTAGTCCAATGCTAATAAATGTTTAAATTTTCAATTGGCTAATCGAATTAGATCTCATTAATTTATAGATTCTTAGTCATTTATATAGTTTTGTTATCGTATTCGGGAGATATTTCCTATATGTTTTTACAGAATAGAATTCTTTTCGATGTTGAAAATTCAAAACACTAAAAATATAAAACAATGGCAATTAGTGCATTACAAAAAGAAAGGGCTTCGTACCAGCCTAAATTACCAAAAGCATTAAAAGGAAATGTAAAAGTTATTGAAGGCAAAGCTACACAATCGGTAGCTGACCAGGATGCGATTAAAGAATTGTTTCTTAACACTTACGGCTTACCTTTAATTACTTTTGAAACTTCGAGCGAACAAACAAAAAGTCCTGTGCTCAATGTTGGCGTTATTCTATCTGGCGGTCAGGCTCCGGGCGGGCACAATGTTATATCAGGTATTTTTGATGGGTTGAAAGCATTGAACCCTGAAAGTAAACTATATGGCTTTAAAGGAGGCCCCGATGGTTTTATAAATAACGATATAGTTGAGTTAACCAATGATATTATTGATACATACCGCAATACTGGTGGTTTTGATATAATTGGTTCAGGTCGAACAAAACTTGAAGAAGAGGCTCAGTTTGACAAAGGTCTTGAAAACTGTAAGAAGCTAAATATTAATGCTGTTGTGGTTATTGGTGGTGATGATTCAAATACCAATGCATGCGTTCTTGCAGAGTATTACAAAAATAAAGATGCCGGTGTACAGGTAATCGGTTGTCCTAAAACAATTGATGGTGACCTGAAAAACCAAATGATTGAAATCTCATTTGGTTTCGATACTGCATGTAAGGTGTATTCCGAACTGATAGGCAACATCATGCGTGATGCCAATTCTGCAAAAAAATACTGGCACTTCATTAAACTAATGGGCCGATCAGCATCACACATCGCATTAGAGTGTGCTTTGCAAACTCAACCGAATATCTGCCTAATTTCTGAAGAAGTTGCCAAAAAGAAGCAAACACTAAGCGAAATTGTTGATGGTATTGCAGATGTTATTGCCAAACGAGCAGAAAATGGCGAAAACTTTGGAGTAGCACTAATACCCGAAGGTTTAATTGAATTCATTCCTGAAATGAAAACGCTCATCAACGAGTTAAACGAACTTCTGGCCGAGGGAACTGCTACAGCGCAGGCTTTCTTTCACGTAAAAAAATCACACCGTATCGATTGGGTGGCAGAAAAGCTTTCTCCATCATCTTCGGTTGTTTTCCGTTCGTTGCCCGAAGGTATAGCTAACCAACTTACTCTTGATCGTGACCCACACGGAAATGTTCAGGTTTCAAAAATTGAAACTGAAAAATTACTTATTGAAATGGTTGAAGCTGAGTTAGGGGAACGTAAACTGGAAAATAAATTTGCAGGTAAATTTGGTTCGCAAAATCATTTCTTTGGTTACGAAGGCCGTTGTGCAGCTCCTTCAAACTTCGATGCAGATTATTGCTATTCACTGGGATACAATGCATCGTCGCTTATTGCCAACGGAAAAACAGGTTATATGTCATCGGTGCGCAACACAACTGCGCCCGCCGACGAATGGATTGCTGGTGGTGTGCCAATTACAACAATGATGAACATGGAGCGTCGTCATGGTCACTTGAAACCAGTTATTCAAAAGGCTTTGGTTGAACTTGATGGTAATCCATTTACATATTTTGCTTCAAAACGCGAAGTTTGGGCTGTAAAAACAGATTTTGTTTATCCCGGACCAATTCAGTATTTTGGTCCTACCGAAGTATGCGACCGTGTTTCTGAAACACTTAAGCTTGAAAAAGCTTAAAATATTACTAAAATAAATAGTAAAGGCACCTCAAATCGGGGTGTCTTTTTTTTGGAACACAGTCGCACAAAATAAATGCGAACATTGACTATGCAATATGTATTCGTAATAGTGTAACTTTTATAAGCGTGGATTCTTTGCTATTTTTTGTAGTCTGGAAATTATTCTGTCCAACGTTTGAGGTTACAACATGTTGACTTTGTTTGTAAAATGATTAAATTTGATAACAACGAAGATAAACGCTAACTAATATGGAGAATCTTAACGTAATTTTTGATAAGATATGGGAGTCGGCACTGGTGCTTATTGTTGTGCTTGTAATTTTAGTTCTTAACTCATGGCTTTTTAATCGTTATAAAACTGCAAAATGGTCGGGTAACGTTGCCAAAAGATCAATTGCTTTTGCAACAGTGCTTATCGGAGCTCTTGTTTTTATTTTATCACTACCTATTGAAAAAAGTTTAAAAGGGAATATTTTAAGTTTTCTGGGTATTGTTATTAGTGCCGGAATTGCTCTTAGTTCAACGAATATATTAGGTAACCTTATTGCCGGGTTCATGAATAATTCGATGAACCGCTTTAAAAATGGTGACCTGATTCGTATTGGCGAAATTCAGGGGCGTGTAACCCATCGAAGTGCTTTTCATACCGAGATTCAACTCGAAGACAGTAACTTTGTTACACTTCCTAATCTTTATGTTGCCTCAAATCCAGTTAAACTTACCCGTAAAACAAACACGGTTATTTCAACATCAGTTTCATTGGGTTACGATGTGTCGCGTGCGGATATTGAAGAGGCTTTAAAAGAAGCTGCTACTAAAACTGGATTGAATGATCCATATGTATATATTACTGAGCTGGGCGACTTTTCAGTCACCTATAAAATTCATGGTTTTCTCGATGATAGTAGTAAGTTCTTCAGTACGAATTCATTGCTAAATGCATGTGTAATCGATGTTCTTCACAATAAGAAGATTGAAATTGTATCGCCTGCATTCATGAATCAACGCAGGGTTGATGAGGTAAAGTTTATCCCTGAAAAGGCAAACATTCAAAGTGAAGAAAATATAGAAAAATCTCCTGAAAATCTTGTATTTGATGAGGCAACAAAATCAGGTGCCATTGAGAAAAAGAAGGAGCATCTTGAACAAATTATTGAAAGCAAGCAAAAAAAGAAAGAAGAGCTGAAGGATGCAGAAGGTAAAAAGGCTGAAGAATTAAAGAAATCTATCGAAAAGGCTGATGGTCTCATCGAAAAGCTTGAAAAGAATATAGCTGAAAGTGAAGAAAAAAACAAAGAAAAAAAATAGTTTCTTTTTGTTTTTTAGTTCACATAGCTGTCTTTTTTTCATCAAAATGAAAATATTTTGCACAAAATGTCGTGTTTTGCGTTTGTGTAACTGACTTTATTTCAGATTTTTAAAATTGGTTTTGTTTTTGAGAATGTAAATGCAGAAAAAATGAGGGTGTTTGAATGATACAAAAAAGTTCACCCGGCGTTTAATAATGATTTTTGAAAACAAAAAATTTTAAAATATGAATCTGAATAATTTTACAATTAAGGGACGCGATACTATTAACCAGGCTGCTCAAA